>NZ_JBREIF010000003.1:0-3184 GCF_054165735.1 Phytobacter cepae | reverse complement strand
CGGTCTAGTGAGTGATAGACCTATATTTAAAACCGAGACTACAATTTAAAGTTATCACTTTAATATAATATGTCAAACTGCCTACCGCCTCGCCTTCGGCTCGTTGCTCAATTGCTCAAAAGCCATAAACAAGTTTATGACTTTCTCACAATTCTATAGGGGTACTGGTAGTCATGTAGGACACGAGATTAGAGGGGTTTACTGAGAACCGTGAGAAACCCTATACAGCTTGCTGTATGGGGTTTTGAGGGGTTGAACTTGCCGAAATGCAACTTACATGCTTCTACCGTGGCCGAACCGGCAAGTTACTTGCTCAGTTCGTTAAAGAGTATGTGATCTTTGACTACTCCTGACTCCTTCACTGCATTCAAAATGATTAAGCCTTCGGCCTTTTTGATAGTAAATTTGCGGGTAAAATCTCTCATTTTAATCTCTGGATTTGTATTTAAATAATCAATGTATTTATCCAGATCTGATTTTGCTTTTTCTACTTGGCTTGGTTTTGTTTTAAAGTCAAAAAATTTCTTCATGCTTTCAGCAAACAATAAGGAGATTTTCATTCCGTAAACCAAACATTCTTCGTCAATCACATTACCAGTTTTACCAAGTATAAAATGATAGAAAACTGCAAATTTCCACGACTGCATCATATAAGTTCTATAAAAATTTTCCTTACCGGGAAGGATATTTTTATATTTCTTATGCCAATAAATTTTGAAATATTTCCTATACAGTTCAAAACATTCGTCAGAAAATGTAAAATGTTGATCGGGTTTAATTGAGAAAAAGAATTCTATCATTTTATCCGTCATAACTTCATCACGGATTTTATTTACATTGTAAATTGAATAATCGGTGAAATCTCTACTGTCTTTTTCACTGTAAACAAGATTAAACCTTCTCATTAAACCATCAGTCATTGATTCATTGGAGATATTATTCACATAACTTTCAAATGTATTTATAAAAAACAATGTGAGTATAATATTTTTTGTTTCTACTGTTTCATTTTTGGTTTTTCTGGATAAAACCTCATGATCGTATGCTTTTAATAAATACTCTTTAATTTCAGAAAGCGGAGAGCCTATTTTCTCAATTTGCTTGAACATTTGAGCCGCTTCGTCTTCAATCCAATAACCATATTGGCTTGAACCGTCTTTTGTCAGGGGTAGTTCTGACAACTCTTGTATAAATTTTGCGGCTCCGTTAGGACGAGTAAAATTTTGCTCAATCAATTTCTTACCTTCCAAATCTCTGGGGATCATTTTATTTATTTGAGAGTTGGAGAAAGTTTTAGCACTTCCAGAAGGAGCAAGAACGGTGATCCAAGTATCTAATGGGTTTTTATCGTCAGATAAAGGGATCGAATAGGTTATATTGTTTTTAACACAAAAAGCACTTAAAAAACTAAAAAATGAAAATACAGGTAAAGCGCAGGGAATTTCTGTATTCTCAAGGAATTTATTATAAATTACTGATAATATATCCGCCTCTTTCTCTGTTTTCCTTGTCAAAAATGGTTTCGGAATAAGAGCCATTATTTCGAAAATATTTTCTTCGTTTATGACTTCAAGAGCTTTATTGTAAATATAGGCTTTATGAGTATTTGAAACTTCTTCTTCTACTTGCTCAATATTATTATTATCTTCGATCATAGAAATATATTTTATATATTCCTCTGGAGGGAATGATCCAACACCTTCAGGTTTAAACATATTATTTTCCTCTATTTTAATTTATATACACAATTTATAGATCGGAAAATATACAAAGTCAATAGGCTTGTCAGAAAAAAATATAAATATTCTCTGACAAGGTTTAGAACTTTTTTCTGACACTCTGACATCTGACAAAACCACTTAAGCCATTGTTATAGCTAATAAAACACTGTCAGACACCGTTTCTGACAAATCTCTGACAAGTCTCCTGACAGCTCATTATTTAGGCTTTAACCCGCTGGGAGTGGTGTTTTTTCTCTGACAAGAAATATCATTTTTATTATCGAGTTTTTGTTTTAACTCATTTATTGTGTTAGGTTTAAATGGAATATCAATATCTTTTGCTTTTTTAATAAGTGCGAATAATTCCTCTGGAAGGTGTTTTTTTATGAGATCTAAAACTGAAACTTCACCTTTTAAGGTTTTATTTTCTTTCTCTAATGTCAGGTTCCTTTCTGACATTTCGGACAATTTATTTTGGTTTAAAGTATTTAAATACTCTTGCTTTGAAGCCTCATTCCTTTTTTTGTAAAACTGGCTTGTAGCTGCTTCTGCTTTCTCATCAGATCTCTTTTCTCTAAATTTTGCTCTTCGTCTCTGACGATTTAGTTTTTTAAATGTATTCGTAGCAATATCTTTAACTTCTTCTGCTGAATATTTTTTCTCTAAACCCATAATATTTTTTCTTTCAGGAACATTGAGAATGTTTTTAGATAATTCATTGTAGAATAATTTTTCTTCTGCCATATCCTGTCTGATTATATTTCTATATTCTTTTAATGTTGTATGATTTACCAAAGTATCTTCTACTTTCTCACCTCGTTTTAAACCATATTTCTTATTTGCTTGGTGATAATTATCTATCAATCTTGAATAAGAGTTTTTACCTCGCCAGAAAGATTTATTATTTAGTTTATTGTCTTTAATAGGTAGAGAAATTGCATGAATGTGTGGAGTTGATTCGTCGAGGTGTAAAATAGCATTAACACAAACTCCGTATTCACCTTTCTGTAAATACTCTAATTGTGTTTTAACCCAATCATTAAGATCAGATTTATATTCAGATTTGGTTTTCTTTTTTCCGTCTTTATGGAAAAAGAATTCTGGCGAAGCGGTTAAAATAAACTCATTAAAAATGACAGTATCTTTGTTTCTAATTTTAATATCATTGGTTTTTATATAACCCATAACGTCATTTCTGATATTATCAGAACCGATTAAAATTCGGTTTAAATGCGATTTTGTGGGATCTACATTTTCCTCTGAAACCAATCTCATATTATGGTTATTAACTGCGGTGATAGAAGTTTTTTTGTGTGATTGTTTCCTGATTATTGAATACATAATTATATTTCTCCTTAAATTAAAACTAACCTCCTTCAAAGGTTTTGACTTTGAACCGTGAAACGGTTCGGGGATTTTAAGGGTGGGCTATGCCCCCCTTAACGAACGACTGAGCGCCAGCT
>NZ_JBREIF010000002.1:0-131112 GCF_054165735.1 Phytobacter cepae | reverse complement strand
ACCGGTATTCCACAGCGTGGCAAGCAGCATCTTGCGGTGCAGGTCGGGGACATAGTGGAGCAGGGCGCTGACTTCCGGCGCCAGCAGGTACTTCGGCAGTTCATCCTGAACAAGCGCCATCTGGCGCAGGGCCAGTGCAGCCGGGTAGTCGATGGCTACCGGCAGTTGCACGTGTACCACATTACCGGTAATTCCGGAAACAAGGGTGGATGCCGGTACAGTCATGAAAAGCGACCACTATATATCATCATTAACCGTTGTCTGTTTGTCATGATTATCATTGTTTATTCGTCCTGCATTTGTGTCAGACGGGCGGTGAGCTGAGCTTGAGTGCGACGCCGTTTCTGCTCCTGCTTCCACTCCTTCCAGAGAACATGCTGTGCTGACCAGGGCGTCGCATCAAGTCGAGTTTCGGGCAGTCCTGCGAACCGACGAAGCCGTCGGGCCTGAATAATGGCTTTTAAACCGAGACGAGTGTACTGCGTCTGCCTTTCGGCAAAAAATTCATCAAACTCAGGAGGAAATGCATCAACATTTTGGATGGTGCGAACAGTTTCTGCCTTCAGAACTGGCAACTCCCTGATGCGGTATATCAGCTTTCCGGGTAGTACCCGCCAGTCTCCTGATACGGAAGAAAAATCAATATCAGGCTCTGAAGTTGACGGTACAGTCAGCCCGTCCTTGTTCACAAAACCCTCATCTGTTGCCACCGCTGCACATCCCTCAGCAAACTGCTCGAGCAGGAAAATCAGCTCGGTGGCGATAAATTGCCGCTCACGGTTAAGTTTTTCCTCTGATACCTGTTTCTCACGCCGTAGCGTAAACTGGTGTGTCAGGATCACCGCAGCAATCGCCGCGCCGGCAGTAATCAGCCCGGTAGCCACGTTTCCCCATATTCCTGGCCCCTGATTAATCACCTGTACCGTCACCGGGTGTGAGGCTACTGCCGCCAGCCCGTCAGCCACATTGTCCTGCATAAGGTCCTCCCTCAATGGCTTTATCGTACTGAACGATTGTGAAATCCCGCCCTCTGCCAGTGCTTAGCGGTCGACAGCCAGTTCTTCAGAAATCTTCACAAACCTCTTATGTTCTGACTGCAGGTAGTGGCTGTATATACGCGCATCCCGTTCGCTCATGTCGGTGGGGTTGCCTTTGAAGAACTTTTGCAAGGATTCAATACGGTGGCTATACGTATCGAGATCGTATTCCCAGTCGCCGAGTTCGCCTGCGTTATCCAGCTCATGGCGGAACAGTTCGTACTTCCGGCTCAGCATATTGAGGCCGAGGTTAGTTGCAGCATAAATGCTGCTTTCATCCGGCGCAGAAATCGCATTGCGGATTTTTTCAAAAGCATAACTGAATTCATTTCTCTCATTGAATGCAGTAAACATATCCTTTCCTCAGTTAAATAATTATCAGTGCAATTTTACCACACCTTAATCATCACCAGATGAGTGCCACTTTGTTGCGGAAGTGACTTTCACAAAGATGAATTTCACACAAGGAAATAATAAGCAGCAATATAACCACCAATCGCAATTACCGGATGGCCGCTCCCGCCTGATCCGACTTTTCCGCGATATGAGATTTTCCGGAAGTGTAACACGGCCAGGAAATAAGCAAAGCGGCCTTTTCGCCGCCTGCGTGACGGGTCACGGAACGGGAGAAGAACACAATATGTGGCGTGACGGGGTGATGAGGGATGCCTGTATGTGGTGTTTCTCCCCCGCCGCGCGCGGAGGCGTTTTCCGGAGATCCGGGTCTAGGGGTTTCCGGATCTGAGGTGGAGAGAAGAAGGATAATTGCCGGATAATCAAAAAAGACGGGGAATTGTTGTGAATATCGGATTGTTGCACGAAAAGCAAAAATCAATGCTGACTTAGACCGAAATGACAACAAAGAGGAAAGGGTAACTTTTTCAGGTTATTTTTAACAGGCGGCCTTTAGGGCCGCCCTGGATTTCCTAAATACAGTTTTACATAAGGAACATCGTATGACTGTATTTCTCATCCTCACCGCCATCGCATATGGCACCGTCAAAACCGGCTGCTTCATCCTGTCAGTGGTCACTGGGTATAAGGGCTGGACATTATTCTGTAAAAACTATGACCGCCTGCCTCATATCTACCGCTCACAATGGCGATACCAGAGACGCTTCATTCTTAAACGCATCTGGAAACGTCTCTTTAACCGCTGAGAAGGTTATCCAGCGGCATCCCCAGCCCGGCCAGCCAGCATAAACAGCACCAGGTGGTGAACACCATCCGGGTCTGGCCGGATTTCCACTTTCGGATGGTGCGTTCGTCCACATCCAGCCGGTTCGCCAGCTGGATGTCAGTCAGGGGGATCAGCGCCCGGACCACGCGGACTTCACTGGCTGAAGGCGCTATCCAGCTCTCGCCTGAGCACAGTGTTCCTGGATTGAACTGATCTGCTTCAATCAGTTCCTGAATAAGTAACGCGG
Organism: Phytobacter cepae; assembly: GCF_054165735.1. NCBI lineage: Bacteria > Pseudomonadati > Pseudomonadota > Gammaproteobacteria > Enterobacterales > Enterobacteriaceae > Phytobacter > Phytobacter cepae. The sequence continues at coordinate 128,648 of NZ_JBREIF010000002.1, read as the reverse complement.
TTTCTGGGTTCATAATGAATCCGGCTGTTGAGGCTGCCATCGTTCAGGGACTGCAGGCGTATAGTAATACTGGTGATCTTTTTCCTGCAGTTCGAGGTATTTTTCAACGTCGCTGAGCTGATAAGCAGAATAGAACGTGCTTGAATTTCCCACATTGTACATATCGATGGTGCTCATGACATTATCAATGTAATCAAAAGAAACTTTGTAGAAATTTAAGTGGCGATCATCACTACACTTCAGCAGGTCAGGCCGGGGAGAAAAAACGTCTATCCGGGGACGGAATGTTAATGGGGAGCCAGTAATAAAACATAAAGTGAAATTATGAGACAACGGCAGATATATTCTGTTTTGCTCCGTGTACAAACAAAATATATTAGGGGCTATCGCAAAGACAGGCCTTGAGTCAGTGCTGTCAAAAGCGTGACCGGTATGTATTATTTCAATCACGCTTGTCCGGCTGAATATTTTACTCCGAAAGACATTGATCATGTCATAAGGCGTAGGTTTATTGAGAATAGCCAGCAGGCTGAACAAAGTAAAAATCGCCCGACATTTATCCTCTCTGGATGACGACGAGTTGGCTACGCGAAGCAATTTTTTATAAAAACTATCATTCATCAGTGCGGGCTGGGTGCCAGGCAGTGACTGAATGATTTTTATATATTCCTCAAAATGCATTTCAACATCACGATGAAAGTGGTCAAGCAGATCCTGCTTGTAGGGATTCTTATTCTGAGGGTTATGTAAATTTAAAAGCAGTTGCATTACTGCAAAGCTGGTCAGGGTCTCAAACGGGAAATCGCCGGGCTTAGTCAGACGAAGTCGTGAAAAATTATGTTCGTGAATAATGTCGTTCACTACTGCGGCTGTCAGACGTTCATAGACCCCCAGTTCTTCTTCGATGTCAAAGGCTTCCCCGGTTTTGTCATCGATGAGCCGAAAGAGATTTTTAGCGACCGCGACGCTGGAAATTGGAAGTGGCTGCTCATGCAGGACGTTATTTTGAGTATCTGAAGGGTATACCGTATGGCACCAGACACGTTGCTTATCCTTCGGGCTGAGTGCCGTGTCGTCGCTGCGAAAGTTCCTGAGTACCCATTGAGAAAGCATGTGCTGATTTTTAGTAAATGCCACTGTTCACCTCATATAATCCAGGCGCATTAGGATGGGAGCCGGACCTTAGAACTCGTCATCAAAATCATCATCCCTGCCTGCGAGTTTTGTGGGTTCAGGTGCCGTTCTTTGTCGCGACACCTTCATTTTCGAATCAATAAAATGCTTTTCAAACACCCGGATAAGTGAGTCATTCCTGGTGGCCCTTATTATTTGTCGGACATTATGTGCTTCCAGAACTCTGACATTATATTTTTTATTGATATCGACAGAGTCAATATATTTATCCAACATATCACGAGTTTCTTCGCTGAATTTACCGGTAGTCCATAACTCAACATTAACATCCGCATTTGGGTAGTCTCTCCGGGCAAACTTACGAAACACGGGTATCTGATGGCCAATCCAGTGTTTTATTACTTCGTGTTTAACCACTGAGTAGGGTTTATACCCCTTGCATTCAATGAATGTTATTTCAGAACGTGCCTTAATAGCCATAACATCGCAGTCAGCAGATTTTCCGTCCTCATTTTTACATAGTCTGCCAACATCAATAAATCCCTTATCACCGCGAACAGCCTCCGCAACGATATACTCAAACAGATCACCCTGAAGCTGGGTTGTTGCCCCTTCTATGCGGGAAAGTTTTGACATAATGTCGTCAATTTGCGAAATGTTTTCATTAAGGCTCAGTGTCATATAACTGATAAGCTCACGAAGCTGTAAAAGCGTTTCCGCCAGTTCACTACCAAAAAGACTTTCGGGCGTGGCCGGAATAATACCTGCGCGTTTCAGCGCCATAAATGCATCTTCTGCGTACTCATCAGCGATGAACATAAACAGGCACCTGGGATTATTTTTCAGGCTGCTGATGGAGTGGCATTTCACAATAAAAGGCTGCAGATGCTCATGGCTTAAGCGACTGCCGAGAAGGATGTCACACACAAAGAATCCTGGACGGGTCTCACCTGTTTTCGCCAACTGAAGCAACGGATTGAGATAGGAGGCGGCAGACATATCGAAACTGAATTGTGACACGCAAGGTCTGAGGTCTCCATCAGTGTTATCCCGTGTCCGTAAAGTGTCATAACTGATGATACCTGTATTCCTGACCCACTGACCGACGGCTTTCAGCATAATCGACTCAGTGATGTGGCGCGCTTTCAGTGGCAGCACTGCATGCGCATATGCCGAATCTTTTTTCTCGCTCAGCGCGATGCAGTCCCCTATCCCTGGCAGGGAAACCTGCCTTACCATTTTGTTTATCAGCAGCCCCTCAAGTACCGTTCTCCAGGAGAGCCGCTTTTTCATTGCCTCCGGTGCGCCACTTGCGGCGGCAAAGTGCTCCATCTTCAGAATCCCGCCCCGGGCCATAATGCAGCTCAGCGCCAGCCCGTAGGCTGAGCCGGAATTCAGAAGTGCTGTTGTTAGATTTGACCAGTAGCGTTCCGATCCGTACTGCTTCTGCAGATAAATGAATCGCTCTCGTTTCGGCAGCAGCTTATCGACGCAGCGGACCTGCCCGGTTGCCACGGCACGGGATATCTGCTTTCGGGCTGTTTCGCGGCTGATGGCCGGATTCCGGGACATCTCATCCACAAGAACCGAACTGAGACATGGGCCTGTTTTCTCCAGCAGGCTGGTTATTGAAGAGGTCATCGGCGAAGCTCCGTCACACTGCGTATATAATAATAACAATACACTGTTACAGGACAGCAAAAACGAGTTTGTATTTGATTAATAAAATCAACTAATTAAATTAGGATTTTGCACTGAAAAATTTTATTCGTCACAAACGCATCTAAACAGGATAAAAAACCAACGAATGATATGTCGTTGATAGTCCTTATAAACAGCCTGTTAAAACCACCGTGTGTGCTTTTAGACACTCTCTTACAGCCACTGTACTGAAAGACACATTTCAATGCTAATCACATCAACCGGTTCTGCCAGAAAATACATATATGAAGTCCCTGTTCGCTTCAGTACCTCATAGCGGTGGGTACCTCCTCCGAAATAAAATCCCCCCTCCTCGTGAATACATAAATGGACAGGTGATATTGGCCATCCCTTTGCAATATGGAGTATTGCCCTCCCCAGTTTAGATGGATCAAGATCATCCCAGAGGCCCGAACCTGTTCTACGAAAGCGGGGATGTAGCAGAGGATCAAAATCAGAAAATTTAATTTTCCCTAGGACCATAGCCTCGATATCTACATCGGCACAATCGGCACAATCGGCAGGTTGCAGTATCAGAGAACAAGGAGGAGCCATCGTAAATTCACGCCCCTGAATGGACAAATCCCAGTTAATTTTTGGCTGTCTTGCTGTTGGCCATTTTTCCGGAGACAGCCCCTCAAGGGCATCAATCTCATTAACTGGAATCCGGAACAATTGTTCCGGGTTTTCATCTTCAAACAATGAACTCAAAGCTCTTGCCCACGCTCCATGTGAGCCATCTTTTCGGTTTTCAGACATGTTAATTTTTCTCCGAGGCAGTAAGACTTCCATTATGCACTTTTACGTTCACAGGAACCCTGTACTGGTATGTGGTGATTAGCTCCGAGAAATAATTTCCGACTTTGAAGGTTTTCGGATCCCGGATGACAAAACGCATGATATTTCCTGTAAATGCAATTATTCATAACATTTATATTCATATATGTTAAAAGTGCGAAATTAGCATCAGTTGTTGGTTATTATTAAGATTTCAGCAACAAACCGTATCCCACCCGCTTCGTTAAAAAAACCGAAGGTCATCAGAAGCGCTCACTGATCGTTCCGGGCTGAGACGGTGGCAGCGTCACGGGTAATGTCTCTATTTTATTGGTCGTGAGGAAGGCCGGATAATGGCCAAACTAAGAAGCCATAGCATTGGGGGCAGCCTGCTGATCTGGTATGATCGAGCAGAGGCTCATCTCAATGAGCAATCCCCGCAACAAATTTTTTCGGGGTGCAACAGACCCTTTAGTGTCCAGGCCTGAAAAAAAAGAAAGCACGGTCTCTGAGAGACTACGGTCCTTACGCAACCATACCGGTTAGCAAGCTTTATATTTTCATTATGACTATCTGTATAACAGGGGAATGAATGTGATTAAAAAAATATGCGAAGTGATTGATGGAGAGTATGTCTGTGACATTGATATCAGTGTGGAAGAATGGAAAACTTTATTAACAAATGATAAAGTTTTTGACACAAAAAGTATTGCAGCGTTAAAAAAATGGTTTATTGAGCCAAATCATTCCTGCACATGCTTCGATATTGGTAAGAAGTACGACCTGCACAGCATGAGTGCTAATGGAGTCATAAACGGACTGGGTGGCAGAGTTCAAAAAGAACTTGGTAGATTCGAGGTTAAAGGTGTCGGAAATATCGCATCCGGTACAAAATTCATTACCGTAATGAAGAGTAAAGAAATCGGCGGAAAACCCAAAAGAAACTTATGGACAATTCGTGAGGAACTTGTTCAGGCAATTAACGAACTGGATTTTTTTGGTACAACAGAAATGGCCAGCAGTGAGTATTACTCTGACGATGAGTTGATCAATGCCATAGAGAAAAGTAATATCTTTGACAACGTTCAGACGTTTGAATATACAGGGGAAGCCAAACCAAAGAAAAATGCAATAGAAGTAAAAAATGGCCTCTCGTATCCCAGGAGTAAAGGCGTATCCCAAAATGCGCTGAATAAAGCAGGTTACAGATGTGAAGTCGATAGTGACCACCCAACATTCAGAAGGCGAAATTCATCCTTAAATTACACAGAACCTCATCACATTGTACCTATGTCCAGGCAAGATGCTTTTGACACATCTCTTGATGTTGAAGAAAATATCATATCTCTGTGTTGCAATTGCCATAAACAAATTCACCTTGGTCAGGGTTATGAAGATATGCTGAAAGAAATATACACTGCGCGAAAAAGGTTATTAAAAAAAGTTGGTATTGATATATCACTGGAAAACTTGATTCTTTATTACAAAATGGAAAGTAAGTGAGATTCAAACGAGAGTGATACCTTCGTTTTATTGGTCGGGATGAACAGCAGATGATGTTTCCGGCAAGTATCGGGTCCAGAAACTTTCTGTTAAAAAAGAGGTAAAAGTAGTCTTGAGCCCTGACTGCGAATTGCCATTGCGCATGACCAGAGAACAGGACGAACCCCTGCCAAACCCAGGCATGAGAAACGCTTTTAAAACATAGACTTAATTAAAATCAGCAATTCCCATCGAAATAATAAGCAAGCAGAATTGGCTCAGGTGAATTTCACTCGGTGCAGTGCATGCGTTGGGGGTTTTAAAAGGAAAAACCCGAAATGAATCGGGTTTTGATTAATTAACGATTAACAGGTTCCCGTGCCCGGGAACACTCTGACTGTACGCGCAATATATTATTTCCGCAATCATTATTTTTGATTACCAAGCCATTTATTCATCTGCTCAATTTCACCTTTTTGAGCTTTAATGATGTCCTGCGCGAGCTTTCTCATTTCCGGATCTTTTCCGTATTTTAGCTCGGTCTCAGCCATTGCTATTGCCCCTTCATGGTGTGCTACCATGCCTTTCGCAAAAGCCTTGTCGGGATCGGAATCTTTTACAGCGGCCATCATTTTGTCATGCATACCTTTCATGCCGGACATATATTCCTGTGACGATGCCGATGAGGATATATCTGACATTTTCATTTCTGAATGTTCTGCGGAAATCGCTGGCAGGGATAACATCAGTATAACAAAAAGCGAATTTGTGATTTTCATATAATAAACCCTTTCAGATGGTTACCGGATAAGTTTAGCTGAGTCAGACAAAAAAGCCCCCTGAAGGGGGCAAAAAATAACAACATATCCGTATAAGGGACAATCTATCAAGGAAAGGGTAACCGCACGGAAACTTCAGTTGTCATCAGCCCGCATTGATCATGCGGCGGTGTGCATCAGCCATAGCCTGATGGGGGCCGGACTGACCGTTATTCGTAAATTCATGGGCAACAGCTGCTCTTTCATGTTCATTCATCGCCGCAAACGAAGTCGCCGGACGGGAAGCGTTAACGGTGCCAGTTCCCATCATCTTCTGATGACTTTCCGCCATTTTTTTATGTGCATCTGCTGAACCATTGTTCATGGTTTCATGAACAATAATAGCCTGTTCATGCTGATCCATACCGGCCATCCGTGGAGCTGCCCCCTGGATGGCGGCTGGAGTTGAAGAAGACTGCATCTGATGGGCCGGAGCCTGAGCATTATTGACACGCTCATGGATATTTACAGTTTCAGTGGCCCAGGCCGTAGAAATTAAGCTCAAACCTAACACTGATGCTAAGACGATATTTTTCATGGTAACTCTCCATTTCTGAATTAGTGATGTCCGTGAATTTCGATCTGTGTCCTCAGTAGTACAACTGACAACTCTACAGACCTTATTCCGCCGGGATGAGGCTTTAATACAACTCCTGGCTTGTGCTGATGCCGTGTATGGATGAAGTAATAATGCCTTCCTGATAAGTTGCACTAATTATATCGAATGGCTTCTGTTTGCTGCATGACAGGCTAATGACATCTTTGTCATTTAAATCTTTATTCTCAGTACTGGGTTTCCGGAATCATTTTCTCCAGTCTGGGCACGGATAGGATAAAACGAGTTGAACGTACGTCCGATTCCACCTGCACTCTTCCGTGATGTGCTTCCACGATGGACTTCACAATCGCAAGGCCGATGCCGCTGCCTTCTCCTTTTCGTTGTCTGGACGGATCTACCCGATAAAAACGGTCAAACAGCCTTGATAAATGCTCTTCAGGAATTGGTTTCCCCGGATTTTCAATCACAAGGTCAAAAAAGCTCTCCTGCTCTCTTATTGAGACGGTGATTGCCTGTCCCTCCGGGGTATAACGCAGGGCATTGGATAACAGATTATTGATCGCCCTTCTGAACATTTGTGGATCTCCCTCAACCAGGCAGGGCATCCCGTTAAATTTGAGCGTGATATTGCGTTCTTCGGCCCAGGCTTCGAAAAACTCGAAGACTTTCATGACTTCCGCTCTGAGGTCAAACATGACCCTGTCAGGTATCAGCTGATTATTATCTGCCTGTGCCAGGAACAGCATATCGCTGACCATTTTGGTCATCCGGTTATACTCTTCAAGACTGGAATAGAGGACATCCTCAAGTTCCCTCTGTGTTCGATCCTGACTCAGTGCGATTTCAGTCTGCGTCACCAGATTGGTGATGGGCGTTCTGATCTCATGCGCGATATCGGCAGAGAAATTGGCCTGGCGGGTAAAGACATCCTCAATCTTTCCAATCATATGATTGAACGAGATAACCAGTTGCTCCAGCTCAATGGGAACGCGTGTCGGTTCCAGTCGCGCATCAAGATTCTCGGAGGTGATGTTTTTAATGGCATTGCTGACATTACGAAGGGGCAGGTGCCCCTGACGGACAGCGATTCGAATGATCAGAACAATCAACAGGCTTATCACGACGGCAATCGCAATCAGGTTCTTTTTCAGCGCATCGAGGTAATGGAGATGGAAATTAATGGATAGGCCAGTCAGCATGACATAGTTCTGCTGTTTGCCCTGAAATATCGCCTGACCAGAGGAGGCGATAATCCTGTATGTTTCCATCTTCATTTCGGACCCGGTATCCATCGGTCCCGCAGGATCCTCCACCGTCCAGAGAAAGACATCCCGTGCGCGGCTGTGCTCGCTAAAATCTGCTGAATTCACTGCCGGGCGTAGTGCCGCCCCCTGAGCTGAGCTAAAGAGCACTTCCCCCCTGGGATTGAGGAGCAAAAGGGCAACGTTGCGGTAGCTGGCAATTGATTCCTTTATTTTGCTTATTTTTTTATCATCCGGATCCACCGGGGACTGCAGTATACGGTTCAGTGTGGTGCTGATTTGTTGAAGATCGCTGACATCCTGCTCGGCAAAATGATTTTCAACAGAATGCAGCATAAACCAGGTGAAGGCGATAAAAGCCAGTATCGTGGACAGGCTGATAAAAAAGGTCAGCCGCAGAGCGAGTGAGAAAGGGCGTCTGGAAGGTTTGCTATGCATCCGGGACCTCCAGCATGTAGCCCACGCCCCGGACTGTCTGGATCAGCTTTGTCCCGTAATCGTTGTCTATTTTAGCGCGGAGTCGCTTTACTGCGACATCGATCGCATTAGTGTCGCTGTCAAAATTCATGTCCCAGACCTGAGAGGCAATCAGGGAGCGGGGAAGAACCTCTCCCTGATGGCGAATGAAGAATTCCAGCAGGCTGAACTCTTTACTGGTGAGCACAATGCGGTTTCCGGCGCGACTGACTTTTCTGGATACGAGATCAATCGAGAGGTCAGCCACCCTAAACTGGCTTTCCGTGATCATCGTGTTTCCCCGCCTCAGAAGGGTTCTCACCCGGGCGAGCAGTTCGGCAAACGCAAAGGGTTTAACCAGATAATCGTCCGCACCCAGTTCCAGTCCTTTGACCCTATGTTCGATCGTGCCGAGGGCTGTCAGCAGTAAGACCGGCATACCCTTTCCGGCAGTGCGCAGCATGCGGATGATATCCCAGCCGTTCACATCAGGTAGCATGATATCCAGAATGACTAAATCATACTCGGCTGTCATGGCGAGATGATATCCGGTAAGACCATTATCAGCGTGATCCACTACGAACCCTGCCTCTGTAAGCCCTTTGCTGAGATATTCACCTGTTTTAATTTCGTCTTCGACGATCAATATTTTCATCTTGCTCCCCGGCTGGCTGCTAATGTCATTCTATTGCGCCCACGATCGTTATCAACGGATTACAGCAAAAATGACAACATTGTCATTATCCTGTCACTCGGCAAACAGAGAGCGTTAGGTAAAGTACCCCTACCAATACTCTGGACTTCATTTGAACCATTTACCAGGTCTGCCTGGACGAGAAGCGTTATGTTCAAATTAAAATTACTCAGCATTAGCACGATATTCATCCTGGCAGGCTGCGTGTCGCTTGCGCCTGAATATCAGCGGCCCGCAGCACCGGTACCCCAGCAGTTTTCACTGTCCCATAACAGCCTGACGCCAGCGGTAAATGGCTATCAGGATACGGGCTGGCGTAACTTTTTTGTCGATCCCCAGGTTACCCGGTTGATCGGTGAAGCTCTGACTAATAACCGTGATTTGAGAATGGCTGCCCTGAAGGTTGAAGAGGCCCGAGCCCAGTTCAACGTCACGGATGCAGATCGTTATCCCCAGCTGAATGCCTCATCCGGGATAACATACAGCGGTGGTCTGAAAGGTGACAAGCCGACCACACAGGAGTACGACGCGAGACTGGAGCTCAGCTATGAGCTCGATTTTTTCGGCAAACTTAAGAACATGAGTGATGCTGACCGCCAGAACTACTTTGCCAGCGAAGAAGCCCGTCGGGCCGTACACATCCTGCTGGTCTCCAACGTTTCACAGAGCTATTTCAGCCAGCAACTGGCGTACGAACAACTCCGTATTGCGCGGGAAACGCTGAAAAATTATGAACAGTCCTATGCTTTCGTTGAGCAACAGCTCGTGACCGGGAGTACGAACGTTCTGGCACTTGAACAGGCGAGAGGACAAATCGAAAGTACCCGCGCCGAAATAGCCAAACGAGAAGGCGATCTGGCTCAGGCAAACAATGCCCTGCAACTGGTGCTGGGAACGTACCGCGCACTTCCGTCAGAAAAAGGGATGAAAGGCGGGGAGATCGCACCAGTAAAATTGCCACCAAATCTATCTTCACAAATTTTGCTGCAGCGACCGGATATTATGGAAGCGGAATATCAGCTGAAAGCGGCTGATGCCAATATTGGCGCAGCGCGAGCGGCCTTTTTCCCCTCCATTACCCTGACCAGTGGTCTTTCCGCAAGCAGTACGGAGCTGTCAAGCCTGTTTACGTCAGGAAGTGGAATGTGGAATTTTATCCCTAAAATTGAAATTCCTATTTTTAATGCTGGCAGGAATAAAGCCAATCTGAAGCTGGCTGAAATTCGCCAGCAACAATCGGTGGTTAATTACGAACAAAAAATTCAGTCAGCCTTTAAGGATGTTTCCGACACGCTTGCGCTGCGCGACAGCCTTAGCCAGCAACTTGAGTCACAGCAGCGTTATCTTGATTCACTTCAGATAACTCTCCAGCGTGCCAGAGGATTATATGCAAGTGGTGCTGTCAGTTACATCGAAGTGCTGGATGCAGAACGTTCCCTCTTCGCTACGCAGCAAACCATTCTCGATCTTACCTATTCCCGACAGGTTAACGAAATTAATCTGTTTACCGCGCTGGGTGGCGGTTGGGTAGAGTAAATTTATTTAATTAATCAGGAAATTAAAAATGCGTAATTCACTTAAAGCCGTTTTATTTGGTGCCTTCTCTGTCATGTTTTCTGCCGGTCTTCATGCTGAAACACATCAGCATGGCGATATGAATGCTGCCAGTGATGCTTCGGTACAGCAGGTTATCAAGGGCACCGGTGTCGTTAAAGACATTGATATGAATAGTAAAAAGATTACCATTTCGCACGAAGCAATCCCTGCTGTGGGCTGGCCTGCAATGACCATGCGCTTCACTTTTGTTAATGCAGACGACGCTATCAATGCCCTGAAAACCGGCAACCATGTCGATTTCTCGTTTATTCAGCAGGGCAATATCTCCTTACTCAAAAGCATTAACGTTACGCAATCCTGATTATCAGTCCGGAGCGAATACATCCAGTGCGCCTGAACATTCATTAAGGGATTACTGTGAATGAATGATCGGGCGCATATGCCAGGTGTTTTGATTTTTCAGCGAGAAATTGTATGGCTTCTTTAAAGATAAAATATGCTGCAATAATTATCAGCAGCCTCATAGCAGGAGGGCTGATATCGGTTACTGCCTGGCAGTATGTAAACTCATCACAAAAAACAGTACAAACCGAACAAAAGGCACCGGAGCGAAAGGTACTTTTCTGGTATGACCCGATGAAACCGGATACCAAATTTGATAAACCCGGAAAATCTCCCTTTATGGATATGGACCTGGTGCCAAAATATGCTGATGAAAGCGGCGATAAAAGCAGTGGCGGGATCCGTATCGATCCAACGCAGGTTCAGAATCTGGGATTAAAAACGCAAAAAGTCACGCGAGGAATGCTGAATTATTCTCAGACAATCCCGGCTAATGTCAGTTACAACGAGTATCAGTTTGTCATTGTGCAGGCGCGCTCTGACGGTTTCGTCGAAAAAGTGTATCCCCTGACGATTGGCGATCATGTGAAGAAAGGCACTCCGCTTATCGATATCACCATTCCTGAATGGGTTGAGGCACAAAGTGAGTTCCTGCTGTTATCCGGTACAGGCGGTACGTCAACCCAGATAAAAGGGGTTCTGGAGCGACTTCGTCTAGCTGGTATGCCGGAAGAGGATATTCAAAGGCTGCGTTCAACCCGCACAATCCAGACCCGTTTTACCATTAAAGCACCTATTGATGGTGTCATTACTGCGTTTGACCTGCGCACCGGAATGAATATTTCGAAAGATAAAGTAGTGGCTCAGATTCAGGGGATGGACCCGGTCTGGATCAGCGCTGCAGTGCCAGAATCTATCGCATATCTGCTGAAAGATACGTCGCAGTTTGAAATTTCGGTACCGGCTTATCCGGATAAAACATTCCATGTCGAAAAATGGAACATTCTTCCCAGCGTGGATCAGACAACCCGTACGCTTCAGGTCCGTCTCCAGGTTTCTAATAAGGATGAGTTTCTCAAGCCGGGCATGAATGCCTATCTGAAACTGAATACCAAGAGCCAGGAGATGCTGCTGATACCAAGCCAGGCCGTTATCGATACCGGCAAAGAACAGCGCGTGATTACTGTTGATGATGAAGGCAAGTTTGTGCCGAAACAGATCCACGTTCTGCATGAATCACAGCAACAGTCCGGCATTGGCTCCGGCCTGAATGAAGGCGATACCGTGGTGGTCAGTGGCCTGTTCCTCATTGACTCCGAAGCCAATATTACGGGCGCGCTGGAACGTATGCGCCACCCTGAAAAAACAGAAAACAGTATGCCAGCAATGTCTGAGCAGCCTGTAAATATGCATTCAGGGCACTGAGGAGACGACGATGATTGAATGGATTATCCGGCGCTCTGTCGCCAACCGTTTCCTGGTCATGATGGGCGCACTGTTTCTCAGCATCTGGGGCACATGGACGATAATTAACACGCCGGTCGATGCGCTGCCTGACCTGTCAGATGTGCAGGTCATTATTAAAACCAGCTATCCCGGACAGGCCCCGCAGATTGTAGAAAACCAGGTCACCTATCCGCTTACCACCACCATGCTGTCCGTACCTGGCGCAAAAACCGTGCGTGGCTTTTCACAGTTCGGTGATTCGTATGTGTATGTCATTTTTGAAGACGGCACCGATCTGTACTGGGCCCGTTCGCGCGTGCTGGAATACCTGAATCAGGTTCAGGGCAAACTGCCTGCGGGTGTGAGCTCTGAAATCGGCCCGGACGCCACGGGAGTGGGCTGGATATTTGAATATGCCCTTGTCGATCGCAACGGAAAACACGACCTTTCAGAACTGCGCTCTCTGCAGGACTGGTTCCTGAAATTTGAGCTGAAAACCATCCCGAACGTGGCTGAGGTCGCTTCGGTTGGCGGCGTGGTGAAACAGTACCAGATTCAGGTCAATCCGGTAAAACTGTCCCAGTACGGTATCAGCCTGCCCGAAGTGAAACAGGCACTTGAATCGTCTAACCAGGAGGCCGGTGGCTCATCCGTTGAAATGGCCGAAGCGGAGTATATGGTCCGTGCCAGCGGTTATCTTCAGAGCATTGATGATTTTAATAACATCGTCCTGAAAACAGGTGAGAACGGCGTGCCGGTTTATCTGCGGGATGTTGCCCGCGTGCAGACCGGGCCCGAAATGAGGCGTGGTATTGCCGAGCTGAACGGCCAGGGAGAAGTCGCTGGCGGCGTGGTGATCCTGCGGTCGGGTAAAAATGCGCGCGACGTTATCACGGCAGTCAGGGATAAACTGGAGACGCTGAAGGCCAGCCTGCCGGAAGGCGTTGAAATCGTGACCACCTACGATCGCAGCCAGTTAATCGACCGGGCGATTGATAACCTCAGTTCCAAACTTCTGGAAGAGTTTATCGTGGTGGCCATCGTCTGTGCTCTGTTCCTGTGGCACGTACGTTCTGCCCTGGTGGCGATTATCTCTCTGCCGCTTGGCCTGTGTATCGCCTTTATCGTCATGCACTTCCAGGGACTGAACGCCAATATCATGTCGCTGGGAGGGATAGCGATTGCCGTCGGTGCGATGGTGGATGCCGCCATTGTGATGATTGAAAATGCGCACAAACGGCTTGAGGAGTGGGATCATCAGCATCCGGGTGAGCAGATTGACAACGCCACCCGCTGGAAGGTGATTACCGACGCCTCCGTGGAAGTGGGACCCGCGTTGTTCATTAGCCTGCTGATCATCACCCTGTCCTTTATTCCTATCTTTACCCTGGAAGGGCAGGAAGGTCGTCTGTTTGGCCCGCTGGCATTCACGAAAACGTACTCCATGGCGGGAGCGGCCGTACTGGCCATCATCGTCATTCCTATTCTGATGGGATTCTGGATCCGGGGGAAAATTCCTGCCGAGACAAGTAACCCCCTGAACCGGGTGCTGATCAAAGCGTATCATCCTTTGCTGCTGCGGGTCCTCCACTGGCCAAAAACAACCCTGCTGGTTGCGGCCTTGTCCATTTTCACGGTTATCTGGCCACTGAGTCAGGTGGGCGGTGAATTTCTGCCGAAGATTAACGAGGGCGATCTGCTGTATATGCCGTCGACCTTGCCTGGCGTCTCTCCGGCAGAAGCTGCAGCGCTCCTGCAGACAACAGACAAGTTAATCAAAAGCGTTCCTGAAGTGGCTTCTGTATTTGGCAAGACCGGTAAAGCAGAGACCGCAACGGATTCCGCGCCGCTCGAAATGGTGGAAACCACGATCCAGCTCAAACCTGAGGATCAGTGGCGTCCCGGCATGACAATTGACAAGATTATTGATGAACTCGACAGGACAGTCCGTTTACCGGGTCTGGCAAACCTCTGGGTGCCGCCTATCCGTAACCGTATTGATATGCTCTCAACCGGGATCAAAAGCCCGATAGGTATCAAAGTGTCCGGGACTGTTCTGTCCGATATCGACGCGACGGCGCAGAGTATCGAGGCGGTAGCCAAAACCGTGCCTGGCGTGGTGTCTGTCCTGGCTGAGCGACTTGAGGGCGGGCGCTACATCGATATCGATATCAACCGGGAGAAAGCCTCCCGCTACGGGATGACGGTAGGTGATGTCCAGCTGTTCGTCTCTTCAGCAATCGGAGGTGCTATGGTGGGTGAGACGGTTGAAGGGGTGGCCCGGTACCCTATTAACATTCGCTACCCGCAGGATTACCGGAACAGTCCGCAGGCGCTGAAACAGATGCCGATCCTGACCCCGATGAAGCAGCAGATCACGCTGGGCGATGTCGCGGATATTAACGTCGTTTCTGGACCAACCATGCTGAAAACCGAAAATGCCCGGCCAGCCAGCTGGATTTATGTTGATGCCCGCGGCAGGGACATGGTGTCGGTGGTTAACGACATTAAGACGGCCATCAGCGAGAAAGTGAAACTGAGACCGGGAACCAGTGTGGCATTCTCCGGACAGTTTGAACTGCTTGAGCATGCCAACAAGAAACTGAAGCTGATGGTGCCGATGACGGTGATGATCATTTTCATCCTGTTGTATCTGGCATTCCGCCGGGTTGACGAAGCCCTGCTGATCCTGATGAGCCTGCCGTTCGCCCTGGTTGGCGGAATATGGTTCCTGTACTGGCAGGGCTTCCATATGTCAGTGGCGACCGGAACCGGGTTTATCGCCCTGGCCGGGGTGGCAGCAGAGTTTGGCGTGGTCATGCTGATGTATCTGCGTCATGCCATTGAAGCGCACCCGGAATTGTCCCGTAAAGAGACGTTCACACCGGAAGGTCTTGATGAAGCCCTCTATCATGGTGCCGTACTGCGTGTCCGGCCGAAAGCCATGACCGTGGCGGTGATCATTGCGGGTCTGCTGCCAATACTCTGGGGAACCGGCGCAGGTTCAGAAGTCATGAGCCGTATTGCTGCGCCAATGATTGGTGGGATGATCACGGCTCCGCTGCTGTCCCTGTTCATTATTCCTGCCGCCTACAAATTAATCTGGCTGCGCAGACATAAAAAAAGCGTGTCATAACCCTGAAAGGGCGCCCCCAGTGGGCGTCCTTCTGCACTGATTCACCCTGACGTCAGGGTTTATATCGATAATATACAGAGGTGAGTATGAAAAAAGTGGTTCTAATGGCCCTGGCTCTCGGCCTGTCACTGCCTGCAATGGCGAGTGAAAAAGTCATTGATATGTACAAATCTGAAAACTGTGGCTGTTGTTCCCTGTGGGGCAAGGCGATGGAAAAAGACGGGTTCGAAGTGCGAACTCACGTCATGAATGATCAGGCGCTGTCAGCCCTGAAAGAAAAGCATGCTGTTCCTGCTGGACTACGAAGTTGTCATACCGCGGTTGTAGGTAATTTGATCATTGAAGGCCATGTGCCTGCGGCAACGATACATAAGGCCATGCAGTCTGGTTCGGGTATATACGGTCTCGCCACCCCCGGTATGCCAGCAGGAAGTCCGGGAATGGAGATGGGGGCCCGAAAAGAGGCTTACGATGTTATCGCATTCTCACCGGAGGGCAGTAAAAAAGTCTTCCAGCGAATCGAATAGTCAGCGGAACGGCTGATAACGGGACGCCGGCAGCAGGCACTCTTATGCCGGCGGCATTCGTGGTAATCGCATCCATGACATATCCTGAAGACAGAAAATGCTTCAGATATGCATAAGGAGAGTTACTGTGAAAAATGACAATGCAGTGGAACATAACAACCAGACTGCTTCTGAGCAGACATCATCCCCGGACGAGAGTCACGCATTGCATAAGGTGAGAGATCCCGTGTGCGGGATGGTCATCCTGCCTGACAAGGCGCACAGCAGCATTCGATACCAGGACCATCAGCTTTATTTCTGCTCCGCCAGCTGTGAGAGCAAATTTAAAGCCCATCCCGATCATTATTTTACCGAAGATGCCAGTGAACATCACCATCACCACGACCACCATGAAGTCAGCCCTGATAAGATAAAACAGTCTCACCGCCAGGCGGAGAAAGAGATTTCTGAAGGTGTGTGGACATGTCCGATGCATCCGGAGATACGCCGTAGTGGTCCCGGAAGCTGTCCTGTCTGTGGAATGGCACTGGAGCCGCTCGTAGCTACGGCATCCACGGGGACGAGTGATGAACTTCGCGACATGACAAGACGCTTCTGGCTGGGGTTGTTGCTGGCGTTTCCGGTTCTGATACTCGAAATGGGTTCTCATCTGTTTCCCGCTTTGAGGAATACAGTACCGCCACAGTACAACACATGGCTGCAGTTACTTCTGGCCTCTCCTGTCGTTTTGTGGTGTGGCTGGCCATTCTTCGCCCGGGCCGGAATGTCGTTACGTAACCGCTCCCTGAATATGTTTACCCTTGTTGCAATGGGGACCGGCGTAGCCTGGGTTTACAGCGTCATTGCAACCGTCTTCCCCTCCTGGTTTCCTGCATCGTTCAGAAACATGGATGGCCTGGTGGCCATTTATTTTGAAGCCGCAGCTGTTATTACGGTGCTTGTTCTGCTGGGACAGGTCCTTGAATTGCGGGCAAGGGAACAAACCTCAGGTGCCATTACTGCGCTTCTTAACCTTGCCCCCAAAACCGCCAGGCGGCTGGATCAAGACGGTCATGAAACGGATATTAATGCGGAAGATGTCCTGCCTGGCGATAAGCTCCGCATCAGACCTGGAGAGAGTATTCCGGTCGACGGTATCGTGGTCGAAGGCAAAACAACCGTTGATGAATCGATGGTGACCGGGGAATCTATGCCTGTTACCAAAACGGAGGGTGACCCTGTCATCGGGGGGACCATTAATCAGACAGGTAGTCTTATCATCCGTGCAGAGAAAGTCGGTGATGAAACGATGCTCTCACGAATTGTTCAGATGGTCGCTGATGCACAGCGTTCGCGGGCCCCCATCCAGAGAATGGCTGACAGCGTTTCAGGCTGGTTTGTTCCTCTGGTGATACTTATCGCGGTTGTTGCTTTCATGATCTGGTCTGTCTGGGGGCCCGAGCCCAGGATGGCGCACGGTCTCATTGCGGCTGTGTCGGTCCTGATTATTGCCTGTCCCTGCGCGCTGGGGCTGGCCACGCCGATGTCGATAATGGTGGGGGTGGGCAAAGGAGCCCAGGCCGGGGTGTTAATCAAGAATGCCGAAGCCCTTGAGCGTCTTGAAAAAGTGGACACGCTGGTTGTCGACAAAACAGGCACGCTCACGGAAGGTTCGCCGACGGTGACAGGGATTATCAGTCTCAATCCGGGTGGGGAAACATCTCTTTTGCGTGTAACGGCCGCAGTGGAAAAAGGCTCGCAGCATCCGCTGGGTATGGCAGTAGTTAAAGCAGCACAGGAAAAGGGGATCGCAATACCCGCAGTCACTCATTTCAATGCGCCGTCGGGTAAAGGTGTCTCAGGCGATGTCGAAGGTCAACGGGTTGTTATTGGTAATGAACTGGCTATGCAGGAAAACAGTATCGTTATTGATAATCAAAAGGCCGTTGCGGATACGTTGCGGATGGAAGGCGCTACCGTTATCTATGTGGCCACAGACGGGCACCTTGCAGGCCTGATAGCTATCTCGGATCCCGTGAAAGCAACCACGCCGGATGCGCTTAAAGCTTTGCGTCAGGCGGGGATCCGCATCGTTATGCTCACCGGGGATAACCAGCTTACCGCTGAAGCAGTCGCACGGAAACTGGGAATAGATGAGGTTGAAGCCGGGATTCTGCCGGATGGCAAAAAAGCAGTGATAACCCGACTGAAAGCGTCTGGCCATGTGGTTGCGATGGCCGGAGACGGTGTGAATGATGCCCCGGCGCTGGCAGCGGCTGACGTGGGTATAGCCATGGGAACGGGTACAGATGTGGCAATTGAAAGTGCCGGAGTCACCCTTCTCAAAGGCGACCTGATGATACTGAACAGGGCCCGTCATCTGTCAGAAATCACCATGAAAAATATCCGACAGAATCTGTTTTTTGCATTTATCTACAACGCACTTGGCGTGCCTGTGGCTGCAGGTCTGCTTTATCCTGTGTATGGAATACTGCTGTCGCCAGTTATTGCGGCGGCGGCCATGGCTCTTTCCTCCGTCAGCGTCATTGTGAATGCGTTGCGTCTGAAAAGTGTCAGGCTCGGGAAATAACACTGAGTGAAGGGGCTGTTACGAACAGAAGGAGTCCAGTATGAAAAGTACCACCTATGCGCTTATTGCTGTCGCCGCGATCGCGGCATTTGCCCTCCTGCGCGAACACTGGTCACATGTGGCAGGTTACTGGCCATATCTGTTATTGCTGGTCTGCCCGCTAATGCATCTTTTCCACGGCCACGGAGGGCATGGAGATCATCAACATCAAGGAAGTGAAAACGATAAAAAAAATTAATCCGGCAGACGGGGCCGCGTCGCGGCCCCGTTATCAGTCCAGGTATCGTTCGTAGTCTCTGGCATGCGCAAAGGCATGCTGTTCAAGTTTGTTATCAGCGGGTGCCGCTGCCCGGAACGCCAGTGAGTTAACAGGATTGTTATTGATGACCAGCTCGTAATGCAGATGAGGACCGGATGAACGTCCGCTGTTACCGGATAACGCAATAGCGCCTCCCCGGGTAACCCTGGCCCCTTTAGTAACGAGTATTTTATTGAGGTGGAGATAGCGAGTTTTAACACCGGCTTTTCCTGTTACTTCAACAAAATATCCCATGGTGCTGTTGTATTCGGCCCGGGTGATTTTTCCGTCGATGACGCTGACTATTTTCGTGTTCATGGGCATGGAATAATCAATGCCATTATGGGGACTCACTTTTCCCGATACCGGGTTAAGTCTTGCAGGATTGAAAGGCGAACTGAGTCTTGCTGTGGCCGGTAACGGATAATCGAGACTGCCTTTCCCGGAAGTATCGGAAAGGTTATAGAACTTTTTATCTGATATACGATACGCCGTGTAATTAAATGAACCGGACGTAAATTTATAGGCCACGACACGTGATTTTCCCGCTTTCTTTTGCAGTACGAGTTTTAATGATTCATTTTTTTTCAAATGCCGCAGATTAAACCGGGAAGGCAAGGAGCGCTGAAGAGTAGCGATCTCGTTCGATTCCAGCCCCGAGCGGGTGGCTGAAAGGTAGGCATTTTCTTTTACGACATCGGTAGAATACATTTACTGGAATTCGCCGTTAGCATGAACACTGCGGCGTATGCTAGGGGTTTTCAGGAGGCGTGTCATCTGTCAGTTAATCGGGAGCACCGTTGATGGTCGTCATTTTTGTAACATATCTTGTTTCCCGTTTGCTCCTGAAGCTCTGGGAACTGTATGACCAGCCCGACGGTGATGATTAACGGGACTGAAACAGGTTACGGCAGAGCAATATGGGGCTCATGTCCTGCTACGTAACCCGTCAGTAAAGCCCTGCTGCGCACCTGACGCTAAGCACTAACCCGCCTGCAGTTACCTGGTCGAATACAGCCCGCGAAGCTTTCTTGCCTGCGTCTGATGTGCTTCCGCACCGGCATTATTGACCTGCTCATGCACGAGAGCGGCTTTTTCTCCGGCATTCAGTTCGTTAAAAGAAGAAGACGAGGTCTTTGAATTTGCATCACTGCCGGACAGCATTTTTTTATGTTCCTCAATCATTTTCTGATGCGCATAGGACGCGCTGTTGTTCATAAATGAATGAGCAACAATGGCCCTTTCATGTTCATTCATTTCAGAGAATGAGGGCGTGTTGTTTTTATTAACCCTGTCCGGTAAGTTTTCATGCGTCGAGTAATTCACATGACTGACGGCTGAGGCATTATTAACAAATCGATGTGCTTCATGGGCAATATCACTGGACTGAGCAAAAGCTGCCCCACAAAATAAAGCTGTAAACGCAGTGGTCGTGATTAATATATTCATGTGTAATTACCTTCTGAGGTACATAAAAGATGTCCTTATGATCATATATAAAAATAATCAACCTGTGGGGAAGATGACGTAAATGTAATACAGCTATGTACATTACACGATTGTAATGAATTTGTTTCTTAAGGTGTGCTAGATTCATTTCATTGTAAGTGGATGAACCAGTAATTTAATTTAAATCGGTTCTCGAATTCTGTCAGTAACCATACTTTAAATAAGGGAATGCGCATGCTGTTAAAAACGTCTCGACGAACTTTCCTGAAGGGGTTAACCCTCTCTGGCGTAGCCGGAAGTCTTGGCGTATGGAGTTTCAATGCGCGTTCCAGTCTGAGCCTGCCAGTTGCCGCATCCCTGCAGGGTACTCAGTTTGACCTGGCCATTGGTGAAACGGCCGTCAATATCACGGGCAGTGAGCGTCAGGCCAAAACAATCAATGGAGGCCTGCCGGGGCCCGTTCTTCGCTGGAAAGAAGGTGACACCATTACCCTGAAGGTCAAAAACCGTCTTAATGAACAGACGTCCATTCACTGGCACGGCATTATTCTTCCGGCCAATATGGATGGTGTTCCGGGGCTGAGTTTTATGGGCATAGAGCCTGATGATACCTACGTTTACACCTTTAAGGTTAAGCAGAACGGGACTTACTGGTACCACAGCCATTCCGGTCTGCAGGAACAGGAGGGGGTATACGGTGCCATTATCATCGATGCCAGGGAGCCAGAACCGTTTGCTTACGATCGTGAGCATGTGGTCATGTTGTCTGACTGGACCGATGAAAATCCTCACAGCCTGCTGAAAAAATTAAAAAAACAGTCGGATTACTACAATTTCAATAAACCAACCGTTGGCTCTTTTTTCCGCGACGTGAATACCAGGGGGCTGTCAGCCACCATTGCCGATCGGAAAATGTGGGCTGAAATGAAAATGAATCCGACTGACCTCGCGGATGTCAGTGGCTACACCTACACCTATCTCATGAACGGGCAGGCCCCGCTGAAAAACTGGACCGGACTGTTCCGTCCCGGTGAAAAGATACGCTTACGGTTTATCAACGGCTCGGCAATGACCTATTTCGATATCCGTATCCCCGGGCTGAAAATGACGGTCGTGGCTGCAGATGGCCAGTATGTAAACCCGGTTACCGTTGACGAATTCAGGATTGCCGTTGCCGAAACCTATGATGTCATTGTGGAGCCTCAGGGTGAGGCCTATACCATCTTCGCACAATCCATGGACAGGACCGGTTACGCTCGAGGGACACTGGCCACGAGAGAGGGGTTAAGTGCTGCCGTTCCCCCCCTCGATCCCCGTCCTCTGTTGACCATGGAAGATATGGGTATGGGGGGAATGGGACATGATATGGCAGGAATGGACCACAGCCAGATGGGAGGCATGGATAACAGCGGAGAGATGATGTCTATGGACGGTGCTGACCTTCCGGATAGCGGGACATCCTCCGCGCCCATGGATCACAGCAGCATGGCCGGTATGGATCATTCCCGGATGGCCGGAATGCCGGGTATGCAAAGTCATCCTGCGTCAGAAACGGATAACCCACTGGTTGATATGCAGGCGATGAGCGTCTCTCCGAAATTAAATGATCCGGGTATTGGTCTTCGAAATAACGGAAGAAAGGTTCTCACGTACGCGGATTTGAAAAGCCGCTTTGAGGATCCTGACGGACGTGAACCTGGCCGTACCATAGAACTGCATTTAACCGGCCACATGGAAAAGTTTGCCTGGTCATTTAACGGAATCAAGTTTTCAGATGCCGCACCGGTGCTGCTGAAATACGGTGAGCGGCTCAGGATCACGCTGATCAACGATACCATGATGACTCACCCCATTCACCTGCATGGTATGTGGAGCGATCTGGAAGATGAAAACGGTAATTTCATGGTTCGTAAACACACAATAGATGTTCCCCCTGGTACAAAACGCAGTTACAGAGTGACAGCAGATGCGCTTGGCCGCTGGGCGTATCACTGCCATTTGCTCTATCACATGGAAATGGGAATGTTTCGTGAAGTCCGGGTGGAGGAATGATGCGAATGAAGAGAAATTTGAAGGCCATACCTGTTCTGGTCGCCGGTTTGTTTACCTCACAGCTTTCTATTGCGGCGGGCTCCGTCTCTGCAGATCCCCATGCCGGGCACGACATGTCTGCCATGCAGATGCCAGCAGATGAGAATTTCACTGAGATGACGTCAATGGAGCCCATTGTAACTGAGAGCAGAACGCCAATTCCGCCTGTTACCGATGCCGACCGGAAGGCTGCATTCGGCAATTTACAGGGGCATGCGATTCACGACAGTGCGATTAATTATCTGGTTCTGCTGGATCAACTGGAATGGCAACGGTCGGATAACACCAACAATTTCAGCTGGAGTGTTAACAGCTGGATTGGAGGCGACACAGATCGGATTTGGCTAAAGAGTGAAGGTGAACGAAGCAATGGGGAAACGGAGGCGGCTGAAGCGCAGTTACTCTGGGGACATGCGGTTGGCCCATGGTGGGATTTGGTTGCGGGTGTCAGGCAGGATTTCAGACCTGCTTCTGCCCGGACCTGGGCTGCTGTCGGTTTTCAGGGGCTGGCACTCTATAATTTTGAGTCTGAAATTACGGGTTTTGTCAGTAATGGCGGAAAAGCAGCCCTTCGTCTGGGAGGAGAATACGACGTTTTACTGACTAACCGGCTCATACTCCAGCCATCCTATGAGGTGAATTTCTACAGTCAGGATGATGAATCGCGGGGTCGCGGCAGGGGACTGACTGACACAGAGCTGGGGCTCCGGCTGCGCTATGAAATACGCCGTGAGTTTGCACCCTATATAGGCGTTTCCTGGAATCAACTTTACGGGAAAACATCCGATATGGCGAAAAGAGAAGGTGAGAAAGACCATCAGGTAGTATTCCTGGCGGGAGCCAGAATCTGGTTTTAACGCACTGATATAAAACACTCAACTAAACAGGTAAATAAAATGTCGATTTTAAATAAAGCCATTCTTACAGGTGGCCTCGTTATGGGCGTTGCTTTCTCTGCTATGGCCCATCCGGAATTAAAAAGCTCTGTGCCACAGGCTGATTCAGCCGTAGCGGCCCCGGAAAAGATTCAGCTTAATTTCTCGGAAAATCTGACCGTGAAATTCTCAGGTGCAAAATTAACGATGACGGGTATGAAAGGCATGTCATCACATTCTCCGATGCCGGTCGCGGCAAAAGTGGCGCCAGGCGCTGACCCTAAATCGATGGTCATTATTCCGCGAGAGCCTTTACCCGCTGGCACTTATCGTGTTGACTGGCGCGCGGTTTCTTCAGATACGCACCCTATTACCGGTAATTACACCTTTACAGTGAAGTAATATTATGAACGACCTGATTATGATTGTTATTCGTTTTCTTCTTTATCTGGATTTGATGGTAATATTTGGATTGCCATTTTTTCAGATATATGGAATAAGCGGTGTCAGACATGAAACCTATAACCTGACTAATTTCAGGTCGTTTATAACCTTTGCTGTTGTTACAGGCATCATTCTTACTGGCATTAATATGCTCCTGGTATCTAATGCCATGAGTGGAGTAACTGACCTCAGAGAATTATCCATCCATGTTATCGAGATGGTGATAGAAGAAACTGATGTGGGTATTAGCTGGATTGTCAGGCTCTGTGCCCTGTTTACCACACTCGGTGCTTTGTTCCTTTACACTAATAAGAGAGTATTGTCCTGCCTGCTGATGACGATGAGTGGGGGCGTGGCGCTGGCTACACTTGCCTGGGGAGGACACGCCGTTATGCATGACGGTCTGCATTACTATCTCCATTTACTGAGCGATCTGACCCATCTCGGCGCTGCAGGTGCCTGGACAGGTGCTCTGGTTGCATTTGCTATCCTGCTGATGCGCAGAAACGAGCATAATGCACAGAGCGTCATTGTGATATCTGACTCCCTGGCAAAATTTGCCACGGCAGGAACGGTGATTGTTGTAGCCCTGATCCTGAGTGCGCTGGTCAACTATCTGTATATTGCTGAGGGTAACTTAACTCCCTTATTCAACAGTTCCTGGGGGAGGATATTGCTTGCCAAGACGGCTCTGTTTGTTCTGATGCTTCTTCTGGCTGCAGCAAACCGGTTTCACCTGGGTCCCCGGCTTGAAGTTATGGTCAGGGAAGGGAATTATGATCGCAGCGTTGCCCTGATGCGAAACAGCATCCTGACAGAATTCGTTGTTGCGATTATCATTCTGGGCGCCGTAGCGTGGCTTGGAATGCTTGCTCCGTCTCAGATCAGCTAGGGGACAGCCAAAGCTCATGCGTGAGATTTTTACTTTCATATCAGCGAGTTGACCATGCAGCGTATTTTAATCGTTGAAGACGAACAAAAAACAGGTCGTTACCTGCAGCAGGGACTGGTTGAGGAAGGCTATCAGGCCGATCTCTTTAATAATGGCCGCGATGGTCTCGGGGCCGCGTCGAAGGGACAGTATGATTTGATAATACTGGACGTGATGCTGCCTTTCCTCGACGGGTGGCAAATCATCAGCGCACTGAGGGAGTCCGGGCACGAAGAACCGGTCCTGTTTTTAACCGCAAAGGACAACGTGCGGGACAAAGTGAAAGGACTGGAGCTTGGCGCAGATGACTACCTGATTAAGCCCTTTGATTTTACGGAGCTGGTTGCACGTGTAAGAACCCTACTGCGCCGGGCACGCTCGCAGGCCGCAACAGTCTGCACCATCGCCGATATGACCGTTGATATGGTGCGCCGGACCGTGATCCGTTCGGGGAAGAAGATCCATCTCACCGGTAAAGAATACGTTCTGCTTGAGTTGCTGCTGCAACGCACCGGAGAAGTGTTACCCAGGAGTCTTATCTCGTCCCTGGTCTGGAACATGAATTTTGACAGTGATACGAATGTGATTGATGTCGCCGTGAGACGTCTGAGAAGTAAAATTGATGATGACTTTGAGCCAAAACTGATCCATACCGTTCGCGGTGCCGGATATGTCCTGGAGATCAGAGAAGAGTGAGGTTCAAAATTTCCCTGACCACACGCCTGAGCCTGATTTTTTCTGCGGTGATGCTTACGGTATGGTGGTTATCAAGTTTTATCCTGATTAGCACCCTGAATGGCTATTTCGATAATCAGGACCGCGATTTTCTGACAGGTAAACTTCAGCTCACCGAAGAGTTTCTTAAAACAGAGACGTTCAGGAACAAAACGGATATTAAGTCATTATCAGAAAAAATAAACGATGCGATGGTGGGGCACAATGGCTTATTCATTTCTATAAAAAACATGGAAAATGAAAAAATTGTTGAACTCTATGCCAAAAATTCTGTTGTTCCAGCGGTCCTGCTTAACAAGTCGGGTGATATTCTCGACTATATGATCCAGACGGAAGAAAATAACACCGTGTACCGCAGTATCTCGCGGCGGGTTGCCGTGACGCCGGAACAGGGTAAAAGCAAACATTTCATCATTACGGTTGCCACGGATACTGGGTATCACACCCTGTTTATGGACAAACTCAGTACCTGGCTGTTCTGGTTCAATATCGGTCTGGTCTTTATTTCTGTTTTTCTGGGCTGGCTGACCACACGTATTGGTCTGAAACCGTTACGGGAAATGACCAGTCTGGCTTCCTCCATGACCGTACACAGCCTGGATCAGCGTCTTAATCCCGATCTGGCTCCGCCGGAAATCTCTGAGACCATGCAGGAGTTCAATAATATGTTCGATCGCCTGGAGGGGTCATTCCGGAAACTGTCAGATTTCTCGTCTGACATCGCGCATGAGCTGCGCACGCCAGTCAGTAATCTGATGATGCAGACGCAGTTTGCACTGGCTAAGGAAAGGGATGTTTCGCATTACCGCGAAATTTTATTCGCTAACCTGGAAGAACTGAAAAGGTTGTCACGAATGACCAGTGACATGCTTTTTCTGGCACGTTCAGAGCATGGTCTGCTGCAGCTGGATAAACATGATGTGGATCTGGCAGCCGAACTGAATGAATTACGTGAGTTATTCGAGCCCCTGGCAGACGAAACAGGAAAGACAATCACGGTTGAAGGAGAGGGCGTTGTTGCCGGAGACAGCGATATGCTGCGACGTGCTTTCAGTAACCTGCTTTCCAATGCAATCAAGTATTCTCCCGATAACACCTGTACAGCGATACACCTTGAGCGTGACAGTGACTGTGTGAACGTGATGATTACGAATACGATGTCTGGCCCGGTTCCCGCTAATCTGGAGCGTTTGTTTGACCGGTTCTATCGCGCAGACTCATCAAGGGTTCACAACACGGAAGGCGCGGGGCTGGGATTATCAATTACAAGGTCGATCATTCATGCTCACGGCGGCGAGCTGTCAGCAGAACAGCAGGGGCGGAAAATTGTGTTCAGTGTGCGTCTGTTAATGGATTAATACCGTTATTCAGGAGAAACCCGGAAGGTGACAAAAATGTCATCATTCAGTCACGCGATAAACAGAGGCGGTTTTTTATAATCAGTCATAAATCAGGACAGCGTGATAATTCAATCGCCCGGTTCCTGGCGTGATGATTAACCAGCCCTGAGATCAAATGCTTTCTCTGTTATAAGCATTGATTGTTCGGGTATGAAAACACCGGAGACCCAACCATGAAAAAGATCCTTGTATCCTTTATTGCCATGATGGCTGTCGCTTCATCTGCCTGGGCTGCAGAGACAATGAACATGCATGACCAGGTAAATAATGCCCAGGCGCCTGCCCATCAGATGCAGTCATCCGCTGAAAAAAGTGCAGTTCAGGGGGAGAGCATGAAAATGATGGATATGAGCGGTCACGATCAGGCCGCTATGTCCCATGAAATGATGCAAAACGGCAATTCTGCCGCCCATCAGGACATGGCTGAAATGCATAAAAAAATGATGAAAGCCAAACCTGAGAACACCCAAGAAACTGCTAAGCCATTTTCCGAAATGAGCGAGCATGAGAAAGCCGCTGTTGTGCATGAGAAGGCGAATAATGGCCAGTCTTCCGTTATTCATCAGCAACAGGCGGAAAAGCATCGCAGCCAGATCACCCAGAATTAACCCGCAGCTCCACTTGTCAGACCCTCATTTGACGCCGAAGTCACTGGCTTACGCTCCCGTCCGGGAGCGTTTTTTTATAAGCGAAATGAATAATAATGAAAGAGTCCATACACAATGTTTTTTTTGGTCATGTCGACCTCACAATTAACTTATATTGTTTGAGAATCCTGTTCCCCGGTCATCTCCAGGGTGCATGTCGCGCCGTATCCTGAGACTGGCTGAGAATACGAATGACCGTAACCATAGAATGTGATGATACAAAATAGATCGTATGCCGGTTCTACCGGCAGTGTGCAGATATCGTCTCCCAGCTCTGCACAATGCGTGCCGATATCATGCATGGCCAGCACATCAAATACTGCAGCTATACGACCGATCTATGCATCCGCCTGAACAACCCCGATCTGTCTGAAGCTGTAGTCCCAGATGGCCTCCAGATCCTCTTCTGCTTTGGGTGTCAGCTCAATCTCTTTCATTTGCCACCCTGGCCCTGACATTCCTCAGGAATGCATTCTTGTTCCATGGT
Source organism: Phytobacter cepae (assembly GCF_054165735.1). Lineage (NCBI taxonomy): Bacteria > Pseudomonadati > Pseudomonadota > Gammaproteobacteria > Enterobacterales > Enterobacteriaceae > Phytobacter > Phytobacter cepae. The sequence continues at coordinate 100,831 of NZ_JBREIF010000002.1, read as the reverse complement.
TTCGCCTCGCCGCTGCTGATCCCTTCGGCCAGCAGATCGCGCAATTCCTGAAGTCTGGATTCAGCCTGCTTTTCATGCAGCTCATCACCCACGTCCACCGTCATCGTACGAGCCATAACCCCTCCATATCTTAATGTAAGATTTATTCTTACATCATTAAATCAGCTTACTACGCTGCTTCCATCTCCGGTAATGACTCCAACTTACTGATAGTGTTTTATGTTCAGATAATGCCCGATGACCTTGTCATGCAGCTCCACCGATTTTGAGAACGACAGTGACTTCCGTCCCAGCCTTGCCAGATGTTGTCTCAGATTCAGGTTATGTCGCTCAATGCGCTGAGTGTAACGCTTGCTGATAACGTGCAGCTTTCCCTTCAGGCGTGATTCATACAGCGGCCAGCCATCCGTCATCCATACCACGACCTCAAAGGCCGACAGCAGGCTCAGAAGACGCTCCAGTGTGGCCAGAGTGCGTTCACCGAAGACGTGCGCCACAACCGTCCTCCGTATCCTGTCATACGCGTAAAACAGCCAGCGCTGACGTGATTTAGCACCGACGTAGCCCCACTGTTCGTCCATTTCAGCGCAGACAATCACATCACTGCCCGGTTGTATGCGCGAGGTTACCGACTGCGGCCTGAGTTTTTTAAGTGACGTAAAACCGTGTTGAGGCCAACGCCCATAATGCGTGCACTGGCGCGACATCCGACGCCATTCATGGCCATATCAATGATTTTCTGGTGCGTACCGGGCTGAGAGGCGGTGTAAGTGAACTGTAGTTGCCATGTTTTACGGCAATGAGAGCAGAGATAGCGCTGATGTCCGGCAGTGCTTTTGCCGTTACGCACCACGCCTTCAGTAGCGGAGCAGGAAGGACATCTGATGCAAATGGAAGCCACGCAAGCACCTTAAAATCACCATCATACACTAAATCAGTAAGTTGGCAGCATTACCGCATTCACAAGAGAAATAAAGACAGACATTCGTGAGCAATAAGTTGATGAAAAGAATCAGGTGAACAGGCATCATGATTGACCCGGAGTCTGGATTATACATTAAAATTTCGTTATCGAAAACTCAATGAGGATTACATCAATATGCGCTACTTAATTAAGGTATTAAAGCCACGCCCTTTAACATTCGTCTTTTTTCTGTTATCAATCGGTTGCTTTTTGACGGCTAAATTTATTTTCCCGGATAACCTGATCTTTAGCATGTTATTCGCTTCCAGCGGCCTTATTTTTGTATTTCACTATTTCTGGGTGGAAAAAACAGCCCCGCATATCCGGATTTTCCTCTTCACAACCATTGTATTCATCGTAAGAGTAGCCATACATAAAGGTGTTCTTTAAAAGTAGACTAACTGCATTTAAGTTGTTGAATGGCTAAGGGAAGTTATTTAATTTTTGCATTATGAATCTACAGCAGGCTGTTGCACTGGGTGAAGACTTTTCACCTCGAGTGACACGCATCCGGTCTCAGTAAGATGTATTACGGAAGGAGCAGTTTAAAGACCTGCAATTTGACAGAAAGCATCGTTAACGCGTAACCGGTGCTTTTTAGTATCGTATTCTATAATCAGGTGAGTTAGTCACGATTAACTCATCTGAGACATTAAATATGTGTGGCCGATTTGCGCAGTACAGCTCCAGAGAGGAATACCTCGATGCGCTGGGTATTAACCGGGAGGATATTCCACATGACCCGCTGCCGTTGGGCAGATACAACGTTGCGCCAGGTACAAACGTGCTCATTCTGAACGAGCGGGAGAAAACCCTTCATCTCGATCCCGTCTTCTGGGGATATGGCCCCGAATGGTGGCATAAACCCGCTCTGATAAACGCCCGTAGCGAAACCGCGTTCTCTGGCCGTATGTTCAGGCCGCTTATCAAACATGGCCGCGCTGTCGTTCCTGCGGATGGATGGTTTGAATGGAAAAAGGAGGGTTCACGGAAGCAACCGTTTTTTATCTATCATCACTCACGCATGCCGCTGTTTATGGCAGCTCTTGGCCGCGCACCTTTTAACACGGTGCAGGGTCAGGAAGGTTTTGTCATCCTGACCTCATCAAGTGACCAGGGGATGGTGGATATCCATGACAGGCGCCCCGTTATACTCACCCCGGCAGGGGCAAGAGACTGGCTGGATCAGGATGTGTCAGAAGAAGAAGCCCGGGAAGTCATTAATCGCTCAGCCATCCCTGAAAGCGAATTCACCTGGCACCGTGTGGGTAACCAGGTTGGCAGTCCACACAATCAGGGTGCTGCATTGATTGATGAGATTGGGGAAACGCGATAATGCCTGCAGGGGATAATCTACCTGATGGATCGAGTCCCGTACTTTATACATAACCGTGTTTTTAATGCAGTAAACCCCGGCTGTCACCTGCAAATCAGCATTACAGAACGTTATCTTATTTGAAGCGCTATATTCTTGGGAAATTTCATTTGCAAAAAAACCGGAAGCAGCAAAAAGGATCGCATGCAGTAAACCATAGTGAAACGGAACAGGCTTAAAATAAGCACCTGTTATCACTGATGATAATCCAGTAAAGGCAAAAAAATATAAACAGGGTATGAAACCTTCAAAAATTTGTATGGATCACCTTAAAGATATTTTAATTTTTTTGAGTCATTAAAAAATTATTTAAATGTTCGAATTTTGCACTAAAGAATTTAAGTTATCTGCCGTTTTTAATATAATTAACGGAGATGCAAATGAACAGTTTTTACCATTTTAAAACCGCGCTACACCTGAAACAAAAAAATGAAGCCATGCTGATTTTACGGGATAAGACAGAAAGTATCGCCCGTAAGATTATGGAAAAAGCAAAAATTCAGGTTCCTGATTATAAAGGACGCCTGTTCTGGCAATGGACCCAGAATTTTATTATCAGGGCCTGCACGCTGAGTGAGGAAAATAATGCCAGTCTGGATTTCAGGGAAAATAACATCAGAAAAGAAACGGCTGTCACTCAGCCCCGGAGCGATCGATGTGGTGAAGGTCATCGCGCTGGTAGCGATGATTATCGACCACATCAATACCGTACTGATGCCGGTCCCCCGTCTGGAGTTGTATGCACTGGGGAGAGCGGCGTTCCCGCTGTTCACCCTGGTCTGGGCCATGCATGTCACCCGTGCACCCCAGCGGCTGCAGCAACGGGCAAACCGGCTCTGGATATGGGCACTGGCGACACAACCGGTGTTCACTCTGACATTCCAGGGCCACATTCCCTGGTACGCCCTGAATATCCTTTTCGTGTTCGCCAGCGCCACGCAGGTGCTCGCCTGGCAGCACCGGGCAGGCCAGCGTGGCATGGTCGGCGGCGCAGTGCTCATGATCCTGTTGGCGTGGCCACTGATGCCGGCGAGTTACGGCGTGCCGGGTCTTGTACTGGCATTGTCACTGGCCATCTGGCTCTCAGACCCTCCTGTCGCCGGCAGAGAGCGCCTGGGATATATCCCGCTGTTCTCCCTGCTGCTGCTCAACGGCGCGCCCCATTTGCTGGACAACACGCTCCCGGCGCTGGCTTTTGCCATCATTCCGACGCTGTTGCTTCCACCTGTGGCCGTCAGGCTGGCCATGCTGGTCTGCCCCTCAGAGGCTCCCCGGTTCATGCCCGGCACGTTCTTCTGGCTGGCCTATCCCGGACACCTGGCGTTGCTGTTGCTCATTCACACACTGTAATAACCGCATGTGATACTGGTCAGTTACCCGCCGTGCATTATCCCGATCATCCTTCTGCAGGACCGGCACGGCCGGAACGGTTTCAGGGAGTTGCCCATGAATGACTGTAACCATGAAGTATCCCGGCCGGGCCATTCAAGGCTGGCCACCTGCCGTAGCGTGAAGCTCAACGCCACTGAAGCGGAGCACTTCTGCTCCCTGCCACTGGATGATCGTCTCCATCTGCATATCCCGGCGTTTATGGCGCTTGCAATGGAATGTCGCCGGTCGGAAGGTTTTCCACCCGCTGATACCCGTGGCCTGCATGAAGACATCGTGTTTTACAGTGCCATGTTCGGGCTGTTTCTGGAAACAGGGAGAACACATCACCCTGTCGAGCTGGTCAGAGCGCGGTTCCATCATGCAGAGACTGATCCGGCATTCTTTCCCGCAGCCATTGCTGCTTGTCATTGCGGGTCAGTAAATACCGGACGTCCGGCCTGACAGTATTCAGGAACGCGAGCCGTGCGCAGCGTGACCCTGAATGTGCCGCAGGCACATGCCGGCGGAACTGAAGCTGAATAATGCGCTGAAGGTCATCCCGCCGGAGTGCCCGGCGAAGCCGGCTTCATGATAGACGATCGCTCTTAACCCCTCCGCCCTGCAAAGCCATAATCCGCTGTAAGCCACTCAGAAGCCGCTGTACGCGGTCGGAGTGGTCACGGCAAGGCCTCAGGCCGCCGCCGGGGCGTATCTCCGCGTGTGAGCGTTTACGCGAACTACGAGCGTGTTTGATTATCTCACCGCGCAACCTGCTGAAGCAGCGCCGGGTTTAGTTACATCATCCATCATAAAGCGGCGTTGTTCCGGGCCTGCGGCCCGGGGCGGGGCGGCTTTACGGTGGAAAACCGGTGTTGTGGCCACGGATATGCACGCGGGACCCGCCGCCTGCGGTGGGGGGTACCTCTTTTCTGAGCGGCGTGGCCGCAGGCCACTGCAAGCGAAGGCCTATCCACAGAGCTATAGCTCTTATATTTAAGAGATCTGTTAATGAAGTAAAGAAGGTCACTACGCATCTGAGCTTCTGATTGCATTAAGGACAAGAAGCCATTTGCATCTTGATGTGAATAATAAAGAAAAGGATCGCCATGCCGGCAGAAAGATCGCGAAATCTACTGCCTGCAGTGTCATTTGCGTTCATAAAATGAGCAGCTATTTTGTTCAGACGTGCAGAATCCTCCGCAACGAAGCGGAGGGTTTCAGAAATCCGGGGTTATTCCTGCTGTCGGGCTATCTTCCGTATCAGGGCCAGACGCTGGTTAACGAGCTTTTTGAACCCGTCCATCGTGATGCCGTCATGCTTTCCCTGACTCAGTTCATGCTGAAGCTGACAGCTGATCTGGTGACGCAAATCAGTGTCGTCTTTCCTGTCCGCAATGCGGGCTATTTTCTGTTTACGGCGGATGTCCTGTGCCGCTTTACGTTGTTGCCAGGTAATTTCGATCAGTTTTTCACGATGCAGGCGCGACGCTTCTGATTTGGTCAGCGGCTTCTGCCCCTTTTTGGCCAGTCCCATGTTCTGCCAGGCCAGCTGCTGGTTGCTGGCTTTCTCCCAGGCCTGCGCCGAGCTGCCGACCATGTCGAAGAAGCGATCGGTCACCTGAATATCGGCGGGGAAATACTGTCGGGTCACTTTGTCCCACAGCAGCTTATAGGTAATGACACCGTAAGCGGCCAGATCCTGCATGGCCCGTGTTGCCCGTGTGATGGAAAGATTGCCGGCTCTGGAGGTTGTGGCCAGCCCGGTCTCGACAGCCATTGTGGTGAAACTTACGGGAACATGACCGCTGATGATATTGAGGTGATAAGAGATACCCTGTGTCATCGCGTTCATCGCCCTGGCGCGGTGTTTGTTGAAATGACGGCTGCGTTTTACCGGTTTATTCGTCTTATGATGATACGCATCGTAGAAGTAGAATCCCGCCCAGCGCGAAACATCCCGGGTCGAGAGCTTCTCGAGCAGTGATTTATTGAAAGCGGGCAGCTTGTGTTTATGATGTGCGGGGCGGGTAAACGCCGGCGTGGGGTTAGCCACGTAGCACTGTCTGACGTGTGGATGTATTTGTTCAGTCACCGGTCCTCATACTTATGGCGGTCCGGTATTGTGTTATATGGTGCATGCGTTATAATCCTTCACAGGCAAAGCGCCTGCTTTATTACCCCCTGATTTCTGCTGATTCCGCCAAGTTTCGAGACAGATTTCAGGGGGTTTTTGCATTCAGGCTCCGGCAAGTCTACCTTCACCCTATCCCGGACGTTTTACGGATACGCCCCATCCCGGTATTCCTTTAACCCCGCTGCCCGTTCGCATGTACAGGCCACGAGTCTCGACATCGTTCTTATCCTGATTGAGTTGTCCCACCACAAGACGCGTCACTCAGCCGGATCACCGGTTTGAGATAAGTCAGACATCTGAATTTATCACCTACAAAAAACCCCACCACAAGGCTTTTGTAACTCACACATTCTACCCAATTACCATAGCGTTTTCTAGCCAAAATAATTCTACTGATAAGTAACAGGATTAAACATTTGATTTTTTCTGGTTTAAAAGAGGTATGCGATGAGCGATTGATAACAAAACCGTGAGAGCGTATGAGGGGTTCCCTCATACGTTCGAAGGGTTGGACAAGCCCGGAGAATCAGGACGCGTCAGGATGGTTACCTTATATACAGATGCATAACCCATTATTTTGTTGTCAGTTTCGTTTTGTCTCTGACTAGGGGGAAAACCTACCTTACATCAGATGTCGATGACTTAATTGTGGTCATTCGTAAAACGAGACCTCTCCTTTCGGGCGGGTTTTAAACCTACGGTGCATCCACAAATATTGCTCAGGGGCGCGGAGAATTTCACGCTCGATGATTTTATTCATGTAACTCGCTGCGACGATCTCGTCTCCCTCAGGATAGCCTGATAATGGATTACCGATGTACATGTGATAACCTTTTTTATCACTCCGCCGGATCATGCTAAGAGTGATCAAATCTGCACCAGCAAGTTTTGAAAGTGCATACGTTCCGTTCGTCGTGGCTGCTTTTTTTACCGAGAAAAAAGGGGCAAAAACGCTCCCTTTAGGCCCATAATCCTGATCAGGTGCAAACCATACAGCTTCACCGGCCTTGAGTGCATGAACAAAGCCAGATAAATTACGTCGATTAATCATCGCTTTATTTGAACGCATACGTCCTTTCGTCTGAACCCATTCCATCAATGGATTATTATGTGGGCGATACGTTGCCATCATAGGATGGCATAACCCCATGACTCTTCCACATAATTCAAGAGACATAAAATGAATCCCGACAACCATTACCCCTTTGGTTGCATTGGACAGGTTTTCAACCCCTTCGACATCAAACCATTTTTTGACTCTCGCATCGCTCCAGAACCAGGCCATGCCCGTTTCCACCAATCCCAGCCCAAGAGAAACAAAGTTTTTATTGACCAACTGGCTTCGGGCAAAAGGTGTCATCTCGGGAAAGCAGAGTTCAATATTTTTCATTGCAATACGTTCCCTTCGTTTCAGAAAAGGTCGGGATATCTTTCCAAGACCAGAGCCCAGAATATGTAAGAGCGGGTAAGGGAGTTGAACGATAAGCCACAACAAACCTAAACCAGACCAGGTAAGCCAGTAGCGTGGATAAAGTAAATTATTAGTAAAGGGTTGTGACATAAATCTCCTTAACTCTAAAGAAGGTTGTAGCGCATAAGGAAAATACTGAGAGTATTTGTCTTCAGCGGTACATATTTTTTTAGACAGTTTTAACCTGTCTCAATTCAGTAATTAAATAATTAGTAATTACTGATTTCCTTGACTAAAAAATTTAAAGCTTCAGTAATCATGCTTTTTCTGACTGATCTATAAGATAAATGTTGACATTTTCTGTTATCATTTACGTAAAGTGCGGGTACTATTCATTTACCCACATGCCATTACTCTGAGCGGCCCAGTGCGCATACCAGTCAGACGACGTGAATGGGATTTTCTTTAAAGAAATCTGGTTTTTTCAAAGCCAAAAATAATTTTTTGTAAAATACAAAATTTATTATACGTCTGACAGTATAAAAATCGGGATAAATTATGATCGATAAATCAGGTTAACATATTTTTAAAGTTTAATGTCTGATTTATGATAAACTACCCTTCCATGAGAAATTTAAGATGAAATCAGAAGACACCCTTGACTGGTATCCGGCACAGTTGCCTCCAGTGAAAATTATCCTTGGTGAGGCCGTACTGGCTGTGGGTAAACAGGGCCGGCCGATAAATACCCGAACCTTGCTAGAGTACTTACAGGTAATGCAGGACAGGCAAAAAAGACGAGATGACAAAGTTGCCATGCAGACGGCGATTGATGTTCTCCGAGATAATCAGCGCATTAACGGCAGGCGTTAATGCGCATTTTAAGTCCGTATCAGTTTTGAATTACCTCAACCGTATGGTTTTGTCTGTCATCCAGTAGTGGAATTCTGTCGTCAGGCAGGAGAATGCCATCCAGCGTAACCCGATACTCTCCTTCGCCGCGTGCAACTCTAATCTGATAATGGCTCTCGCCATACTGATAGGTCATAGAAAAAGACGGCCACTCATCCGGTAACCGGGCATGAACAGTAAAGTCAGCGCCGGTGCGTTTTATCCCCAGCAATTCTTCGGTAAGTAAACGCCAGGCCCAGCCTGCAGAACCGGTATACCAGCTCCAGCCGGCACGTCCGGTATGGGGAGCGACGCTGTAGATATCAGCACTCATTACATAAGGTTCAGCTTTATAAATCCCAACAGAGCCCGCATTCAGAGTATGATTTATAGGGTTGAGCATTGACCAGAGTTGCCAGGCACGTTCGGCATTCCCCATCCGTGCAAATGCCATCACGGCCCAGATGGCGCCATGAGTATACTGCCCTCCGTTTTCCCGCACACCGGGCAGGTAACCCTGTATGTAACCCGGATTTGGACCGTGTCCATCAAAAGGAGGCGTTAACAGTTTAATCAGTCCCCCTTCGTTATCCACAAGGTGCTTATCCAGTGCCTGCATGGCCTTCGCACATCGCCCCGCGCTCGCAGCCCCGGACAATACAGACCAGCTTTGCGCAATCGCATCAATCCGGCAGTCCTGTGAGGCTTTCGACCCCAGGGGAGTACCATCGTCAAAATACCCGCGCCGGTACCATTCACCATCCCAGGCGTGGGCTTCGAGATTGCTTTGCAGGCGGAGAGCCTGTGAAAGGCACATCGAGGCGACACTTTCATCCAGCCTGCGCTCCGCCAGCGCAGCAAACCGCTGCAAAATATCGTACAGGAAGAAGCCCAGCCAGACGCTTTCACCTTTGCCTTCGATACCCACCCGGTTCATCCCGTCATTCCAGTCACCAGCCCCCATCAGCGGCAGGCCATGCTCTCCAAACCGTAGTCCATGGTTAATAGCTTTGACACAGTGTAACCATAGAGTCTCTTCGGTGCTGCTGATGACCGGCGTGTCATAGACAGACTCTTCACCAGGCTGAAGCGGGCGTCCCTCCAGATAAGGAATGCGTATTTCCAGAACATCTTTATCCCCCGTCGTTTCAACATAGTGGCAAACGGCAAGCGGCAGCCAAAGGTAGTCATCGGAACAACGGGTACGGACACCGTTGCCGTGTGGCGGATGCCACCAGTGCTGCACATCCCCTTCGATAAACTGCCGGGATGCACAAAGTATTATCTGTTCACGCATTCGGTTCGGATCAGCATGGCTCAGTGCCAGTGAATCCTGCAGCTGATCGCGAAAACCAAATGCACCGCCAGACTGATAGTAGCCACTGCGGGCCAAAAGGCGACAGGCGACTGTCTGATACAACAGCCAGCCATTGACCAGTAAATTTACGGACGTGTCGGGGGTGTTAACCACGATTTTATCGAGCATATTGTGCCAGTGGTTATGAATCCGGTTCAACTCCTGGCGGACTGTATCCTCGTTCATGTAACGGGCCAGCGTCTCATGAGCACAAACATCATTCTCTTCTGCGCCGAGGACAAAAATAAACGTCCTCTGATCCCCATCAATTAATGTTACCGTTGATTGTACCGCCCCGCAGGGATCCAGACCGGCACCCGTGTTACCCGAAAGCCTGCGCAGTTTCATGGCCGACGGCGCGTGAAGGGATCCATTACGGCCGATAAACTCCCGGCGGTCCCCTGTCAGCGAACAGTCATTACCGCTGACGGCAAAAAATGCAGTTCGGCCGCCACCATTATCACCATAAAAGTTGTTCGCCAGCACCCCGCAGCCGCCAGGCGTTCTGGTCGCATGTGTCACAATGTGAGGGGCTGAGCGAGTTCGTGTTTCTCCGAGCGTCCACTCTACATAGCCTGTGACGGAGATTTGACGTGTCCGTCCCGAAGAGTTACTGAGCGTCAGGAGCACCAGTTTAACTGGCGCCTCTTCAGCAACCAGGACGGTCAGCTCGCTGTCTATACCACTCTCACGGTGGGCAAAAACGCTGTAACCAAAACCATGTCGGGTCAGATAATCACCGTGTCCGCGCACAGGCAACGCTGTCGGTGACCAGTTTTCCCCGGTCTCTTCATCACGCAGATAAAACGCCTCGCCAGAGCGATCGCTCACTGGATCGTTTTCCCAGGGTGTTAACCGGTATTCATGGGCATTCTCATACCAGGTATAGGCCTGTCCTGCATCTGAAATCACGCTGCCAAAACGGGGATTTGCCAGTACGTTTGACCAGGGGGCCGGTGTCTGCGTATTTTCCCGCAGAACAATTTGATATTCCCTCCCATCCTGAGAAAATCCACCGAACCCATTGAAATAGCACAACTGACTGATATCGGGGCTCCAGTCCGTATGTTGATTACGCTCGCACACAGCACGCGGAATGAATGCTATGGCCGGCGATTTGAGGGTATGTATACGCTGGTTAAGCTGCTCATTAATACTCCCTGCGCGGTCATCAAGATAAAGGCAGGCCACGCTCATCAGAAGCAACTTATCTTCTGCGGAGAGATGCTCGCCATTACGAACAAAAAGCCCGCCCGTTTTGTCCAGCAGACTGGCTTCAGACCCCGCATAAATTAACTCCATAATCTGATTTTGTAGTCCCTGTTGGTAGCCGCCGGGGCTGTTATTCAGGATAACCAAATCAACATCCAGTCCTTTCTGTCGCCAGTAACGGTGTGCCTGAATCAGTGTGGTAACGGAGGCGATACTTTCTTCGCCGGTTATACTGAGCAGCACTATCGGCAGATCGCCTGAAATTGCCCAGCCCCACAGACCGGACTGACCACGCCGGTTGCGGCTGATCACCTGGCCCTCAGCACGAAGCTCCTGGACAGGGTAAAGCACAGCGCTGGCGAGACGATTAAACAAACTTGCATCATCTTCACTGGCATTCATCTGGCGTAATACCACCAGACTATGAGACCAGGCCAGTTCAAAAACGCGATCGGCAATAGGGTAATCGCGATATTTTTCCAGCAGCGCCAGGCTCTGCTTACGGGTCTCGCTGATACCATAAATAATATCAATCGTGACCGACTGCCCCGGCTGTAGAGTGATGGAGTGACGTATTGCCAGTATCGGATCCAGCACTGACCCCGATGTGTTGCTGAGCGCCCCTCCCGCCGCTATTGCCAGGGCGTCAGCAGGGCTTCTGCCACGACCAAGAAATTTTGCCCTGTCCGTTTCAAACGAAACGTTATGTCGGTTATCGCTATGCACCACCATCATGTGAAACAAGCAGGGGCTCGCTTCATGCGGAGAGCGCGGGCGCCGGTGGCAAAGAATGGCGCCACGCTCAGGATCCAGCTCAGTCTGAATAAACAGTTTGCTGAATGCAGGGTGTGACAGATCGCTGGCATCTGGTGCCAGTACCACTTCAGCATAGGTTGTCAGTTCCAGAGAACGGGGCTGGCGACCACGATGGATCAGTGTGAGCCGTCGCAACTCAACATCATCCTCCGGGGAGATAACCACCTGAGTCTTGACGCTAAGTCCTCCGAAGGTGCGTCGGAATTCAGCCCCCGCATCGGTGAAGAAAACTTCCTCGTCTTGTCCGCTGGAGTTGCCTGTCGGTTGCCAGGTATTGCTCCATACATCCCCCGTCAGTGTGTCACGGATGTAGCAGAATGCTCCCCAATTATCACGGGTGGCATCACTGCGCCAGCGTGTTATTGCAATATCGTTCCAACGACTGTAACCACCGCCGCCCGCAGTCAACATCAGATGATAATAGCCGTTGGACAAGAGTTGAATATCAGGAGTTGGTGTATCCATGGTATAGAAAATACGAGGTTCATAGCGAACGGGTTTGACCCTGCCTTCATGAGATTCAAAATGACGGCGCGGACTGTACAGATCGACCGCATCCGGCACGCGCTCCTGTAACAGCAGGCTCGCTGACCGGAATACCGTACTGGATAAGAATCGTTCAGTCATGGGGGCGTCAAGCAGTACATGAGCCAGTGCCTGAAATGCCATGCCCTGGTGATGCGCCATCCAGGACTGTACCACTGCATAGAGTTGGCCGGTTGCGAGGCGTGAGGGGGTATAGTCCAGTGCTTCATAAAAGCCGTATTCGCCGTGTGCGCCATTTTTTTGCAGCCTGAACAGATTCTCACAGGCTCTCTGTGGAGAAACCATCAGCGCCAGCATTGTGGCATAAGGTGCGACAACCATGTCATCGGCAAGTCCCCTGCGCAGACCAAGACCCGGTACGCCAAATGCCTGATACTGATAATTATGCTGAACATCAAAAGCATGATAGCCAGACTCTGAAACACCCCATGGTACCCCGCGTTCTTTCCCCCAGTGAATCTGGCGCATAACCGCCGACTGACTCATTTCATCGAGCAGGCTGCCGGGCCAGGTGGGCATCACCAGATTCGGCATTAGGTATTCAAACATGGACCCGCTCCATGACATCAGGGCAGCTTCATTATCAATCGTGGTAAACAGTCGACCCAGCGCGTACCAGCTTTTAAGAGGTAGCTGATTAGTCGCAATGGCAAGAAAACTGGTCAGGCGAATTTCAGACGGCAGGAGATCGTAGTGGCTCTTGTCAGGCGTATTCGTGTCACAGTTGTAACCGATACTGAGCAGACTGGTTGCTTCGCTGTACAGAAAGGCGAAATCCATCCGGGCATGCTCATCCAGTCGCTGTTCAAGTTCGGTGATAATATTGAGTCGCATCCGGGCCTGCTCCGTCGCAGACGCCGATGATGTTCTTGTACCGGCTAATGTCGGACGGGCAAGCTCGTTCAGCGTCGGCAGCGTCTGTTCGTTCCACGATACAGGTAACCAGCCAAGCAATAACGACCACTCATGGCAGAACTGAACCAGTTGATTCTCCAGATGTCCTGCCCAACGAATCTGAAGGGATGACCCCTGATGACATGACGTGGACAGATGGTTGCACTGGATGCTCATGTTTTTCAGCTCGCTGAAAAACGCCTGTGGAGAGAGTGACGCCGCGCTCTGGCAATGTTTGCGCAGCAGTCGCAGGCTGTCAGGTGGGTTCTGACCCCACTGTTTTTCCAGAATATCCAGCGTATCGTTCAGTCCTGCCAGTATCTGTTGGCTGTTTAAAACAGGCTGATGACGCATGGCGGACAGCCCTGCACGCAGCGTCAACAAATGCCCCGCCATATTGCCGCTGTCGACGCTTGAGACATAGCGCGGGCTGAGAGGGGCCAGCGTGCGGGTGTCATACCAGTTATAGAGATGGCCCCGGTAGTGCTCCATTTTATCCAGCGTATCGAGCGTGAGCGACACGCGCCGGAGCACTTCTCCGCCGGGCAGGTAGCCAAAGTCCCATGCCGTCAGGTTAGCCATAAGTGAAAGACCTATATTGGTAGGGGAAGTTCGATGTGCCACCGTCGGTTGTGGTATTTCCTGATAATTATCAGGTGGAAGCCAGTTCTCTTTTGCTGTGGCAAATGTTTCAAAAAAAGCCCAGATTTCACGGCTTGTCTGGCGTAACAGCTGTTTTTGTTCCTGATTTGGCGAAAACACCTTACGGACGGGCTGGCGGCTCAACCAGTTCATCAGCAGCGGCGCCACACACCATAACAAACCGATCGGCAACGCAATCCACAGCAGTTTGGGGGCTAATTGTCCGGTCAGTATTATCAGCGTCACGCCACCGGCAACATTCAGCCACATCGCCTGATAAAAACATGCAACAGTGGGTCTGACCTGATTGTTGTCCTGACTGTGGCTGACCCACTGGCTGAGGTGACGCCTGCTTATCCCCAGTCGCCATAGCGTCATGGCGATCGCTTTCAGCGAATATCCGGCTTCGTGCGGCAGTATCGCAAAATTAAGACCGATACCAGACAGACGCTTCAGCGCGCCCGCCCCCACAAGTAACAGATGCGTCTTCAGGCGGCGGCGCAGAGGTTTATTTAGAAGGTCATGGGTGATGCAGAGGATGGCTGGCAACAGCCAAATCAGTGACAGTATGCTCAGCCAGTAAACCGGATTGGGTACCCAAAGCAGGGTGAAGTACAGTAATATCAGTAAAGAGGGGGCTACCAGACTGCGACGTAGATTATCAAGTAATTTCCAGTAAGAAAGTGCGGTCAGCGGATTCCGGGCACGGGTTCCATCGGCTTTTCTGACGCGTGGTCTCAGCCAGTTAAGCAGTTGCCAGTCACCACGGATCCAGCGTGCACGGCGTGCAACATCCGACAGATAATTATTAGGGTACTGTTCGTAGAGTAACACCTCACTCAGCAGACCCGAGCGCGCATAGCATCCTTCAAGTAGATCATGGCTGAGAACCAGATTTTCCGGGCAGGTATTTGCAGTAGCCTGCATAAAAATGTCAACATCGTAAATCCCTTTGCCCACGAAGGATCCTTCCCCAAAGAGATCCTGATAGATGTCCGAAGACATCATCGAATAGGGGTTATTACCTGGGATGCTGCTTCGCAAGGCTGCGTAGCGCCCCTGACCGTTGCGTGGCATCTCCTCCGCAAGACCGGGTTGCAGAATGCCGAATCCTTTGACAACCCTCTGGTGTAGCGGATCATACTCTGGCTTATTTAGCGGATGCGCCATCGCCGCGACCAGTTTATGTGCCGTATCGCGCGGCAGCACCGTATCACTGTCCAGGGTAATAACGTATTTAATGTGACCCGGTAAAAGGTGTGCAGGCATGTCTGAAACGCTGGCGAATTGCGTTCCCGGATGACGCAACCAGCTGTTCAGTAATGCCAGTTTTCCCCGCTTGCGTTCATAGCCCATCCACATTCCTTCCGCGGGGTTCCACTCAGGCTGGCGATGTAACAGATAAAAACGTGGTCGGCCAGAGGGGTAGCGCCGATTCAGCGCCTGCGTATCGGCGATCGCCTGTCTGAGCAGAGCGTGACTTTCCGGTGAGGGTTCATTTTCAGAATCCGCAAAATCAGTGAGCAGCGCGAACCTGAGATTTTCGTTTTCATTCCCAAGCCAGCAGACTTCAAGACTGGTGAGGAGTTGGCTGAAACTTTCGTGGCTGGTCAGCATGCAGGGGATGACGATCATGGTGGCGCTGTCAGCGGGAATGCCGGTTGAAAAATCCATCCCCGGCAAGGGGCGAGGAACGCGAAAACGGGTGGTTGCGTCACTGAGTAAATCACTCATTAACTGAGTTAAAGCGATAAACAGAGGCAATATCACCGCGATTAACAGCCAGTCTGCGCCCTGCATGGCTGTTTCGTGCAATATTGCCGCGGTCGTTGCGGTTGTCAACAACGCCAGGCTTGCTAGCCATGAAAGCAGGGTTATTCTATTGAAACTGTGCCGCAACCGTATGAGCTTTGAAGTGTCTGCCAGGAGATTAATTTCCAGCGCCTGTCGACCTTCACCCGCGAGATAATAACCAATATGATGTTCTGGTGTATTGAGCGCTTTTTCCTCTGAAAGCGCCAGCACTCTGTCAGCAACCTCAGGCTCGCTGAGACCACTGTCTCTGGCCAAGACCTCAACTACGTGCCGGTAATGATCCCGGGTATTGAAGTGCATCCGGGGATAGATACCGGCAGGGTCATTGCTTAATGCATGTTCAACGACGCTTATCGTTTCGGCGAAATCAGACCAGTCTGTTTCACCCAGTAATCGCAGACCTGCAATGCTATTACTGACAGACAGCTGGCTGGCGGCAAGCTGTTGATTGAAACTATGTATGAGAACGTCGGTGGTGATCCCCTGTTCCCGGAGGCACTGATCAACCCAAGTTAAAGGTAACGACAGTGCGTTGCCATGCCCCTGTAGGCGCCGCACCAGCTCTGCGACAAACGCACTGGTTAACGGGGGGCGGGAGCGCGCCATATCAGCAACCACCATGATTAAATCACCAGGTGCACTCTTTGCACATTCGAAAATCCTGGTTATCCATGTATCGGCCAGGTTTCTTTCGTGCTGGGCTTTTATCACTTCCATGCTGATACGACGAAGATTCTCAATCAGCGCCAGGCGCAGCATTCCCGGTAACGCCCAGACTTCACCTAGCGTCAGCGGTGTCACCTGTTGATATGCTGTAAGATAGCTGGTCAGGCTGGCAGCATCCCAACGGCCATCGCCGTGAGCAACGGCCTCTGATGCGATATGATAAATTCGTGGGCAGTTCAGCGGCGATATCAGCGACGGGAGACCTTTTCCAAAACTTTTCGGTAAGTGCTGGCGGACGGTGCGGATTTGTTCTTCAATAAGATAATAATTGTCCAGCAACCATTCACCGGCGGGCATGATACTGGTCTTTTTACCCGCGTTAAGCTCATAGCAGTTTTGGGTGATGACGTCTTCATTGTCACCAAGCCTTTTCAGAAGATAATAAGGATGTTTATCCGGCGATACTTTATGAGTTCGCGCCAGTTTCTGACCATAACGTTCCATCTGGACGGTCGAAAAGAGTTCAGACCGCGGAGTACTTTCGCTTGCAGGATCGTTCGCCAAAAACGTTACGTTTTCGGCAGCATTCATCGGGATACGGGAGCGGTTAAACCACGCTCTGGGGTTCATTTTCATAGCATTGCTCTAATGCAACGTTAGCGCGCAGGAGCAGTTGCGAAATCAGTTCAGAAACGTTCTCTCAGGATGGGCGTAAGGCATCAGGGATTTAACAGCTGCCGGAATTTTACTTAAGTATAGAACATGTGCTCTGAATGTTGTTTTGATTGGGACTAACGTCGTGCGATAAACAGAGCCTTACATCCAGGGCAAAGCATGGCCTGATTGCTGCGGATTTTTGACAATTGTTGAGCTGATTTTAAGCCACAAACAGGGCAAGTGGCGGTGGCGGTAGACGCACCGCTGAAAAGTTTCATTGCGTAATTGATAATAGACATAACCATTAACCTTTCAATGAATGAGCTTCACCGTAACACGTTTGATTGAATTTTAATCACTTAATTTATCCTCCTGTTATTAATCGAGTGGCGGAATACCACAGGTAGCGATGACGTCGTTTCAGGAAAGGTAGATGTTCGCAGCCACTGGACCACTGAGACCATTGATCCGACAAAATTCGATGCGGATCCCTGGAGTAAGTAACTCTGTTTCGTTGGGGTTAACGGCTGAAATGTGAAGCAGAACATCTTTTCGACCATCTGAAGGGGTGATGAGACCTTTGCCACTAGGGCTATCAAAACTTTTGACAATTCCTGTCATTTTACGGGACAAATCAATTCCTTTTATAGAAAGACATAATAACTATACGTATAAATAAATTAAATGCTACATTTGATTTCTCGTACAGGACCTCTGGATGGCTAAAATTTAATTTGCTTATTATGAATTCCCGTGCCTTAATGACCTTATCAGTTCGAACTACAAACGAACGTAAAACATTTCCCGTGCAGTCCTCATTACCAGGCGCTATCGCTGATATCCCCTTCTTTTGAGTCCATACGCTTAATACTATACGTTTCCTATGAATACTAATATGTAACGGGAGTCAGTATGACCTCAAGAATTAAAGGCCTGGTAAAGTGGTATAATGAAGACAAAGGCTTTGGTTTCATCTCTCCGCTCGATGGAAGCAAGGATATCTTTGTTCATTTTTCTGCGCTTAATGGCGATAACTTCAAAACCTTATTTGAAGGACAGAAAGTTGAATTCGCAATACATAGTGGTGATAAAGGCCCGGCAGCTGCAAACGTAATTCTTTGCGATAAATAAATATTTGTGGATCTGTGACAACGATGAATTTTTATACCGGTGTAGACAGGTCCATAAATTAATTTAGCGATATGCAGATTATTCTTGACATCAGGTCAGCACATTTTACCCCATGTCTTGTATGCGTGTGCTGACCGATGTGATGAAGTGCAGGTCTGCTGCATGAACAGTCTTAAAGCAGAAGCTAACTGCTTGTAAAAATATTAAAGTGCGTAAGAGGCAAGGCAACCTCCATAAGCATCACATCTACTATTTTAAATAGGTATTTCACTGAAATACCTTTCCATAAGGGCACTTTTATTCATATCCTGTAAATTAATTATAATTGTTAGCTGAGCACTAATATTTTATTGCATTGAATTGCTGATGGTTTGTTTTCGGTATAACCACGTTCTTCTTTATCAGGGTGTTGATACCTATGCAAGTATTTAACAAAATCATGGTGATATATGAAAAAGGTAATTGTTTTTTTTAATGCCGAGCCCTGCAAAGTTATCACCGTACTTAAAGGTATCACCTCTGTCCGAGAGGAGTATCCAGGTGGTGAAGAAATACATCTTCAGATAATGTCTGCAGGCTTTCCTTCGTTGACTGGAGATCATGGCATTGTTTACGTAGCTTCTGACAGAGAACTGACGTCGCAGGAAATACTTGATGCCGCCAAAAAGTATTTGTAGCACTTTTATATTTTTCTAATCCGTGTCAGAACGTGCATTAGTGGTTTTAGAGACTATGTTTCTCTTATAAGCAAGATGAAAACTAAACAGTATGTGAAAAAATAATTGCCTGCTTGCAAAGCAGGTCGTTTTACTTTAAATCAGCATCAAGTTATTTAAAATATAAATCAGTCACTCTTTACGTTAATTTTAAATACAGTGTAATTGTTGATTTTCAGCTATTGAAATGAAATCGTATAGAAAAAACGCGGAAGGAATTCCGCTGAGACATTTTATGATATCGAAATATTTATAATAGGAATCGTCGCATGGTTTAACGTTTGGGTGCCACCGGTAAAATATTGACACCACTATTATCAATCGACGGAAGTCTCTGTATTATCCGTGGTTATTCAAAAAATAAAATCGGGTTGAATTGTTATTTACTGACAATGCGAATAAATCACCTAAGTGATTGTTAATGAAAGCAATATTCACTTCAGGGCTTAAATGAGAAAATCATCAAGTTTTTTGCCCTCAGAAATTTGCTTAGATAATGCTTTTGGCATTCGACCCTGGCCGGTCCACGTTTTAATCTCACTATTTTCATCCAAATATTTGTATCGTGCTGGTCGTGGAACACGAGTTGGTTTTGTTTTATTTATCTTTCCTGAAAAATTCAATAATTCTTCCGGGTCGATCCCGTCTGCGAGCATAAGCTGTCGAAGGTTATCCAGCTTAGCTTTTCGCCCACTGTCTTCTTTTTCTTTTTCAACGGCAGTATCTCGTATTTCTGAAACAACGATACTGAATTTTTCCAGGATTGCCTCAAGTTCTATAAGTGAAAGGTCACGAGATTGCGCACGAATAGAGCGAATATTATTAAGCATTTTGATTAAATCTGACATAAAACCCCTTAAATTAAATGTAATTACACTATGAGTGTAATCTATAAAGAAGTGGCATACACTTACTTTATGATGATTTATTTTAGCAATCAGGAAAACATCATCAGGACAGAAACATGCAAAAAAACACTTGTTCATACAGATATGTGTATGTAAAAATTTAATTAGCCACATTAAAAACACTTAGCGTGAAAAATATTAATCACCTGATGGTTTAGCTTTTCCCGGGTGTGCAAAATTTCTATATTATCTTATGTTTTTTATTTCGTTCATGAAATATTCATCTGTGGTTGTGACTGAACTGTCGTCAGTAAATCCACATATAAACAGTCACTTAGGCCTTCCGAGTAATGCACTCACCTTTACGTTTAGTTCAATTGTTCTGCTCCCCATTGATTAACATCACTGACCTGCGCCCAATTTTTTAAGACGCATTTTTTATAGGAATGTGCGCTTATGGCACAAAGCGGACATTTTCGCTCTTCCTCAAGGCAAGCAAATTCAGGCCTCTGACTGCTAAAGTGGCTTTACATATCGGAGGCCCAGAGCGAAAGCACCATCTATATTCTACTTATTAAAATGTACGTTTGAAAAAGTAGAGATTCCTGAGTAGACTTGAGGGCACCATCCGGCCCCGTTTTTCATGCAGCGCGCCGGTCACTTTACCCGCAGAGGCTCCGACAGCCTATGGCCAGTCAGACCGATCCGCATCCGCAGTGGTTGCCCCGACTTCCGGACGATGCAGCCGAAGTCTATGCATTATTACCGGCGCTGACTGGTGACGGTGTCACGCCGGTAAACCCGGCCCGGGCATACCTGCTGTCTCTCAACTCGACGCGCAGCCGCCAGACCATGGCCTCCTTTCTGAACATCGTCGCCCGCCTGCTCGGTGCCGGCTCCCTGGCAGACTGCAGCTGGGGGGCACTGCGGCGTCACCATGTATTAGCCCTTATCGAGATGCTGCGCGACGCGGACCGGGCAGTGGCCACGGTGAACACCTACCTTTCTGCCCTGAAAGGCGTGGCCAGCGAAGCCTGGATGCTCAAATTGATGGATGTGGAAAGTTACCAGCACATCCGCGCCGTGCGCCAGGTGCACGGCAGTGCACTGCCACGCGGCCGGGCGCTGAAGCGGGAGGAAATCCGGGAATTGTTTGCGGTGTGTGAGGCGGATTCCGGCAGCATCGGCGTGCGGGATGCAGCCCTGCTGGCGGTTATTCTCGGCTGCGGTCTGCGCCGTTCGGAGGCAGTGGCGCTGAGTTATGAAGATATTGAGAATGGTGACCGGGCGCTGAAGGTGCTGGGGAAAGGGAATAAAGAGCGGCTGGCCTATGTCCCTGCCGGTGCGTGGCAACGATTGCAGTTCTGGATAGACCAGGTCCGGGGTGAAGCCCCGGGCCCACTGTTCCCGCGTATTCGCCGGCACGACGTGGTGACAGAAAACCGACTCACCGACCAGGCGGTGTACCATATCCTGCAGGTACGTCAGCGGCAGGCGGGGATTGAAAAATGTGCTCCGCATGACCTGAGAAGAACTTTTGCGACGGCAATGCTGGATAACGGGGAAGATTTGATAACGGTCAGGGATGCGATGGGACATGCCAGCGTGACCACCACCCAGAAGTACGACCGCCGCGGGGAAGAACGCCTGCGCAGGGCACGAGATCGTCTCAAAGATTGAATCAACCAACGACATGACAGAGACTCTGTATCATTACACCGATAGAATGGTTTATGGGCATCATCAGTAGTTACAAGCTTTAGGCCATTAAAATTTAGCATCTTAATAGCAGCACAGAGTATTACCTTGCCATACCGATAGCAGAAAACCTGCTTGTAGAGTGGAACAGGGCGAACCTGATCTGGCTGAAATTTATATTAAGGCGTTTCTGATGCACCCTATGTATCATGGCTAATTTCATCTTAGGGTGTGTTCGCTTTCAGTGGAAGGGGATTTACTTAACAGGTGGAGAGGCTACTCACACCATTTTCTTTCATTAACATTGTAGTTTTTCAAAAAATCATGGAAACGTTAAATTCCCTGAGTAAAAATTTCTTACTGGATGCTATTCTTAGTACTATAATTAAAGAATTACTTAATCATCGTGAAATTAATTTTAACGCCTTGGTTGATGCATTAGTTTCTAAAATGAATACATCCTTTAACCCACAAGATCGCGAAGTTTGCTCAATATTGATTAGTGAAATATGGGAATTTCAAGCGAGAATATCAAAAAGTTAACATAATTGTATGGTTGTTATCTATGAGTAAAGATGAATTTATCGTGCATGTGAACTCACATGATTGAACTGATGACTATGAAGGAAGGTTTATGGATACTAAAAATCTGTTTGGTCAGGTACTAGGTAAAGAAGTAAAAGATTGGACCATAAAACCACAACCAAAAATTGAAACTTTAAAAGGCAGTTATACTGTACTTTGTCAACTATCGGTAGATCACGCAGAGGATTTATTCCGCGAATGGGAAAGTATTGATGATGAAAGAGACTGGACATATCTTTCTGATAACAAACCACATACTAAACAACAGTGTTATGATTATTTAAGAGGCCTTCTTGAAAACAAAAACGAGCTTCACTACTCTGTTAAAGATGCTACTAGCGGTATTGTAAAAGGGATTTTCAGGGTCAGTGATATAGATGTCAGGAATGGGACATTTAATATTTCTGAAATTAACTGGACTCCTTTAATGAAGAGGACTCGACTCAGCACTGAAGCACTTTATCTGATTATTTCTTACTTCCTTGATATTCTTAAATACAGACGTTGCGAATGGAGATCTAACAAAGAAAATCAACCCGCTATTGCTTCAGCAGAAAGAATTGGCTTTATAAAAGAAGGAGTACTCAGAGATAAAAAAATCAATAAAGGACGCTCTGAAGATATTGCAATTTATTCAATCGTAAGCACTGATTGGGTGAATATTAGTCCTGCACTTAAGAACTGGTTAAGAAAAGAAAATTTTGATGATCGTGGTAAACAAATTCATAAAATCGGTGAGCTCATGTAAGCCATAATGGGATAACTTGAAGTTAAGCAGGGCTAAATTAAATTTAAGAAAGAATAAAGTCATTCTGTGATCCAAAGTTTTCTTACTTGATAATAACATATTCCATTATTATTGTTTATAACCTCCTGATTTAAATCATTTATATTTGATTTCGAATTCCAGTTTAGTTAACATTGCAGCCACTTCTTAAATATAACCATTTAGGGTTATAAGGTGCATATGGGATGCATAATTTGTATTTTGTGCTAACTTTAAATAAAGGAAGGCCATGCATAAAAGGAAGTTTTTTAAGAGGGTGAGTGGTGTCGCTCACCCTCTCTTTTACAAATGTATAAAAAATTGAAATTATTAGCTTGCAATGGATTTTATATATGACTGATATTATTGTTTTTCATAAAGGTACAGCTGTAGCGTTAGTAAAAGGGAGTTTAAATCAATTTTCTGTGAGTTATGTAACTTCTAAAAAGAAAATTGTATCACTTCCGTTACAAATAGTATTTGTCTCTTTCTTAAACGGACATTGCAGAGCAGTACTTGTAGCTTCGGAACAACCTGTAACGACGTCATCCGTTATTGATTTTTATGACACTATAACCGATGGCCAGAAACCTATACCGATAAATTCGGTAGGAAAAGTCATTCAGAAATTCGAGCGCAGCCAGAAGAAACAACTTTGTAATGAACTTTTTAGCTAATTCTAAAAGGTTGTTAGTTGTTGTAGGTCTCCGTTTGGGAAACGGAAAATATTGTACGTTAAGGGGTCCGCTTGGAAAACGGAAATTATCCCACGCTAAGACTATATTTTGTACAGCAGTGGAGAAGGATGAGAGACCAGCAGTTCATTAACAGGGACTCCTTTTTGCTTAAGCGGCTCAATGGTTCTTTCTATATAAACCGTATTCCAGAGTGTTATCGCCGCCGTATGTAGTGTCAGCGCCGGTGGCGTGGTAACGCTGATCCTCCCACCCCCAGATCCCTGATTTCATTCAGCCGGTGCATGAAGGATGCTCGCCCAAGGGCCTCACCCTTATTCAGCCCCGCCTGTATGCATCGGCCTAAGCCTTTATCGCAAAATCAGTCCAGCATAAACAGCGTCCGATCTCTGCAGAAAATCGCCCTCTGCGCTACGAGTTTGAACGCATTTACTCTGTTTATAGGTAACATTCGCTCCACGATATAATGATATCGGCAACGTATTCAGCATCCTGAGCATGAGTCAGAAGGTGATCCGCCTTACCCAACGAAATGAAACTCTTGGGATGCTTTGCTGCTTTGAATATTTTTTCGGCCTGCTCAATTAACACAGTATCATCTTCAGTCGCATGAAAAATAAGCAGAGGCTTGTTCATGGCGAACACCTTATGAGCGATTTTGTGTTCCTGAATATTGTCCAGCATCTGTTTCTTTAAGGTAAATACCCGCCCGGCCAGCTCAACGGGATAGGCTCCATGCTGGTTAATGTTTTCAACATCATCCTTAAAAAGACGTTTTACGTGTGTCAGTTCTCCGGGTGATCCTATGGTGACAACGGCCTTTGCCTCAGGAACTTCGCCGGCAATAGACAGAATGGCCGATCCCCCCAGGCTATGGCCGATGAGCAAAGAAGGCGCTTCGTACTGTCGGCGGAGATAATCTACCGCGCAAAGCAGGTCCGAAATATTGGATGAGAAGTTGGTGTTGGAAAAATCCCCTTCGCTGTTTCCCAGACCAGTAAAATCAAACCGGAGAACGGCGATAGCATTCTCTGTCAGTTTCCGCGCAATACGCGCCGCGCCTTTGAGGTCTTTGCCACACGTAAAACAATGAGCTAACAGCGCAAACGCTTTAGGATTTTCAGGAAGTTCAAGCAATCCGGCCAGTTCTTCACCAGCCGCATTTTTGAACGTAAATTTTAGTTTTTTCATAGGATATTCCAGGTCTTAAACTGATTTCATATGTTTGATCGCAGGGAAAAATAATCTTCTGCTCTGCATCTGGCATTACGCGTTTTCCTTCCTCTACTGGGGATGTGAAACAGAATTCATTCCGAATGCCTGTCCTCACCTTCCAGTTTGAAAGCTGATTATTGCTTCCTGTTCGGTGATCACTTACGCTATGCTACCAACTAGATGGTAGTTTACAAGAATTTTATGAGGTCTCACTGAATGGCCAATTGCGCGCTCATTCTTAAAATATCCCTGGCAATGCTGGCGTTTGCTGCAAACTCTATTCTGTGCCGTCTGGCCCTGCAGGGAGGCCACATTGATCCCCTTTCATTCAGCAGCCTCAGGCTGGCCAGTGGTGCACTCGTCCTGTCACCTTTCTTGTTTTATCACGCAAAAACTACATTATCGCTGTGGCGTCCGCTGAGCGGATTTTACCTCATGGTGTACGCAGTGCTCTTCTCTGTCGCCTATATCCATCTCGATACCGGGGCAGGTGCGCTGTTACTTTTTGGTGCCGTACAGTTTGCGATGGTGATCCACGGATTATTTAAAGGGGAATCACTCTCCGTTATGCGGGCTTGCGGTTTAGTTATTGCTCTGGCAGGAATTGCTGCCCTGCTGTTACCCGGGGCGAAGGCACCGCCGCTTTACAGTGCACTTATGATGATCGTTGCCGGATTAGCCTGGGCCGCCTATTCCGTCAGGGGGAGGGCGGGCCAGGCGGCCGGGGCTTCAACGGCGGCAAATTTTGTACTCGCCACGCCGATGGCTCTCGCTCTTTCGTTGCTGTTTATGAAGCAGGGTCACTATGATGCTGCGGGCATTGCTTTGTCATTGCTGTCCGGTGCCGCCGCCTCAGCCGGTGCATATGTATTGTGGTATACCCTTTTACCCTCTCTCGGCTCTATCACCGCCAGTACCCTTCAGCTCAGCGTTCCCTGTCTGGCAATGCTAGGGGGTGTGGTATTCCTGGATGAATCACTGACGGTCAGAACGATATTTTCTGCCCTGGCGGTGCTGACTGGCATTGTGATGGTGACACGCGAGAAATCCCCCCGTCAGTCGATGACAAAGGCGAGAGAACCTTAATAACGCAATTAATTCATGCAGTTGTGATGATTCTCTTATGTTAATCACACGAGCCAGTTTTCCCGCTCCGGCATCAGACTGACAGTAATTCTGAGGTCGACGTTTCTGACTACACCTAAGGCAGGTTTATGAAATGAAATATGATTTTGATGAGTACGTAAGCAGAGAGAAAACAGACAGTCTCACCGTGGACGGCTGGCGGGAATACCTGTTTTCGGGACAGTCCGAATTTGCAATGCGGTATCCGGCAGAAGGGCTAATCAACCTCTGGGTTGCTGACATGGCTTTTGCCACACCAGAGCCGATTCTTCAGGCCATCAGAGACCGTCTGGATAGAAAAATACTCGGCTACACTAAAATCTACGACGAAGAATACTATGAGATCTTTGGCAGCTGGTGTGAGCGACAATATGGTCACCGTTTCAAAACGGAAGACATTGTGCTGTCTCCGGGCATTATTCCCGCGCTGAACCGTCTCGTCCCGCTTCTGACCGACATGGATGACAGTATTCTTATTATGACGCCTTCATATGGCCCGTTTAAAAAGGCGGGTGAATACAGTCAGCGTCGCGTGGTGTACTCGGCGTTAAAAAAATCAGCAGGCGGCTGGGAACCTGACTGGGAAGACTTTGCACGCAAAGCCAGTCAGGCCGATTTACATGTGAAAATTCTTTTCCTGTGTAATCCGCATAACCCGACCGGACGAGTCTGGCGGCCTGATGAACTTAAGCGGATTATTGAAATTTGCCTGGCCAATGACATCTGGGTGATATCTGACGAAATTCACTGCGACCTGTCCCGAAGCGGTATCGGTCATACACCGGCCGCCTCTCTTTTCCCTGATTCTACACGCATTATTACCTGCATGTCCTCGAGTAAAACATTCAATCTGGCCGGGAATTTGTTGGCAAATATTATTATTCCGGATCCCGGTGTCAGAAGCGAGTGGCGTCTCAGACACGACGAGTTCATCTCTCCACTGAGCCTGGCAGCAAACAAAGCGGCGTGGAGTGAATGTGATGACTGGCTTGTCCATCTGAGGGAATATATTGACGGCAATTTCCAGTACCTGCACGACTATCTCAAAAGCTATTTACCCGAAACCAGGTTCTCGATCCCCGAAGGGACATATCTGGCCTGGATAGATATTAGCCGCTACCTGCCCGACACCGCAGGTGAGGATTTATCGCTGTATTTTGCCCGGGAGTCAGGGGTCCTTCTTGAAGGGGGCTTGCTGTTTGTCGACAATGGGGACGGATATATCCGGTTAAATCTGGCCTGCCCACGGAGTATGCTGACAGCAGGGATGAAAAGAATTTCACAGGTACTGCGGATACCGGCTCCTCATCGTGTATAACCCCTTTCTCTCTGGCCGTTTTGTCCTGTCAGGATGTCGTCAGAACCCGGCATAACACCCTGTGCCGGGAACACAAAAGGCACGGATGAACAGGTCGTGAATATTCTTAGTGAAGCCTGCTGATGACATGTCTGGCGACAAAAAAATGCCGCCCTTAAGGGGCGGCTTATGCCAGCGTCACGGGGTTATCGTCTGACCGCCATGATGCCCGCATCGACATCCCAGATAGCGCCCGTCACCCATGAGGTTTTGTCAGACAACAGGAAGAGAATAGTGTTTGCCACATCTTCGGCAGTTCCGACGCGTCCCAGCGGGTGGAAATCGTTCAGCGACTTCATAGCATCTGCGATATCCGCTTTGTCCATGAAGCCTTCGTATATCGGCGTATGAACAATCCCGGGAGACACCGCGTTGACACGAATACCCGCGCTGGCCAGCTCAATCGCCAGATTACGCGTCAGGGCATGCAGACCCGCTTTTGCCATTGAATAGGCCGAGGCCGGCGAGTCACCCAGTGCAGCCTGAGCACCAATCGAACCGACGTTGACGATAGACCCTTCGAGCTTCGCGGCGAGCATGTTCTTCACGACATCCTGTGTAATAAAGAACGTGGCTCGGTTCAGCGAAAGATACATGTCATAATCGGCAAAGCTGTGCTCGGTAAATCCTTTGGGCATGAAGATACCGGCGGCATTCACCATCAGGCTGATATCGCGATGGTGAGCATTAATTTCCTGACGGATAGTTTCCATACCTTCTTCGGTCATCAGGTTCGCCGCGATGACCGCAACCGGTCCCAGAGGGCTCAGTTCTTTTTGCACCGCTTCGGCTTTGTCTTTTTTATTCCCGGTCAGCACGACACTGCCGCCCGCTTCCAGTACCATGCGTGCCACGGCCAGGCCCATGCCGCTGGTACCGCCGACGACGAGCAGTTTTTTACCTTTGAAAAAAGTGTTCATTTTCTGACTCCATTACTGGTGGGTAAGACGTTGCCGGCAGCGTGAAACTGCCGGCGGTTGACGGATTAAATACTGCAGCCATCCGTTCCGCAGGTCTGACCCGCAGTGGCTGAAAATTCGGTTTGCTGTTCATCCCAGACCTGACGCAGGGCATTCAAAAAGTTATCTGCTGCCTGAGCCCCGCTGATGGCATATTTTTCGTTCATCACAAAAACCGGAACGCCGCTGAGGCCAATAGACTGTGCGTGGGCTTCATCGTCGGAAACGGTGGCGCGAAAATCGTCATTTTCCAGGGCGGCTTCAGCGTCAGCTTTCGGCATACCGGCTTCTACGGCCATGGCAACGAGCTGCTGACGGTCAAAGAGAGAGCGACCTTCGGTGATACTGCCATGATAAAAACGTTCTTCCACCGCGTCCGCAATTCCGGCCTTACGCGCGGCAACCAGCAGGGTGTGTGCATCTTCTGTATCACCAAACATCATGCCGTCGAAGTTGTAGATCAGACCTTCAGATTTACCGGCGGTGCCCACCTGATTCATCATCAGCTCCGCTGAATGCTGACTGCCCAGCTTTTTAACGATGGCATCCTTAAAAGGCATCGCGGGAGTACCACCGGCCAGACGGTAGCTGTGATGGCGGATCACCACCTGGTCGCGAAATTCAAAGCGATTCAGACCCTGTTCAAATCTTTTTTTAGCAATCCAGCACCACGGGCAGACCAAATCTGACCAGATATCGATGGTAAGGGTGGGTTTCAGCGTTTGCATAATGATTCCTCAAAGACGTTGGGCGGTCGGATCTCACTTATCAGAGAACCGCGACCGTATGGGATTTATTGCGCCTGCCAGACCGGGTAATCGGTATAGCCTTTTTCCGGGGAACCACTGACGCCGTAGTAGGTGGCGCGGTCACTTTCTGCCAGTGGCCAGCCGTTTTGCATTCTTTCAACCAGATCCGGGTTAGCGATGTAGGGCACACCAAATGCCACCAGATCCAGCTCATCATCTTCCAGAGCCTGCTCTGCGATATCACGGGTAAAACCGCCGGCAGCGATGATGGTGCCTTTAAACGTGTTGCGAAAACGGCGGCGGAAGCCTTCCGGAAGTGGCGCTTTGGTGTACACCGGCTGATAGTAAAGGTGTACGTAGGCCAGTTCCCGCTGACCGAGCGCGTCGGTGATGGCTGACCAGGTTTGCTCTTCACCTTCATACGGCGCGAGGTCATAAATGCGGCCGAACGGTGACAGGCGCACGGCAACGTGGCTGTTACCCACGGCTTCCGCCACGGCGTCAATGGTCTCCAGCAGGAAACGCTGACGATTTTCCACCGAGCCGCCGTATTCGTCGGTGCGGGTGTTCAGTTCGCTACTGAGGAACTGGTCAAAGATGAATCCGTTTGCCGCCATGATTTCCACGCCGTCAAAGCCGGCTTCCATCGCCAGGCGTGCGGAGTGCACGAAGTCTGCAGTGATGCGTTTAACTTCATGCGTTTCCAGCGCGCGTGGCTGGCTTGGTACAACCGGGCCCGGTTCTCCGGATTCGGTCAGCGCAAAAACGGTGGTATTGACCGCCTGAACGGTGCCCGCTGAAACCGGCGCTATGTGGCCTGGCTGAAGAGAGACGTGAGACATACGGCCGACGTGCCAGAGCTGCGCGAAAATACGGCCACCTTTGGCGTGAACCGCTTGTGTCACCTTACGCCAGCCCTGGACGTGTTCGTCGTTGTAGATACCAGGGGTATAAAGGTAACCCCGGCCTTCTTCTGAAACCGGCATCCCTTCGGTGATGAGCAGGCCAGCAGAAGCACGCTGTGCATAGTACAAAGCCACGACCTCATCCGGCACGTCATTCATGGTGCGGGTGCGGGTCATCGGTGCCATGACTACACGGTTTTTTAACGCCAGGCCAGACAGATTGTAGGGGGTGAAAAGCTTACTCATCGTATACCTCACAAAAAACAAAAAGGAGTATCCCGGCAGGGATTTGCACAGCCCGGCAGTATCATCGACTGGACGTCGCGCACTGGAGTTGCATAAACATCTGATGGGTGGCAATATACCAACCATCTAGTAGGTAGGTCAATGGGTGTGTCGTATTTTTTTGTCATAACGCAGCCATTTCTGAATTGTCACTCATTTTGCGAGGTCATCACCATGCGTACATTAACAGCTTATAACGAAGATAATTTCCGCCAGATAGAGCAGTACAAAGGAATATCGGTGGTACGTTTCTCTGCACCCTGGTGTCCGCCCTGTCAGGCCAGCGAAGAAATGTTCAGTCAGTTTGCAGACCGGCTCGATAGAGATATTCAGGTGGGGAAAGTCAATGTAGATCAGGCGCCGGTGCTGACAACCAAATACGAGATCTGGGGGCTGCCGTCTGTGCTGATATTTCATGAAGGGCAATTAGTTAAACGCATACCGGGTGTGAAACCTGCATCGGTATATGCTCAGGCTATTGCGGACATAAAAAAAGGGCAGTAATGCCCTTTTAACGTGGAATTTATTAATGCTTAACCGCGTGCCTGACCGACGGCATCCAGAGTGCGGGCTGAATAAATGACCGCCGCGCCAGCGTTGAGGTTAATCGCCACGCCCAGCGCTTCAGCAATTTCAGCGTCGGTTGCACCGGCTTTCACAGCGGCGTCGGCGTGAAAAGCAATACAGCCGTCGCAGCGGGTTGTGACTGCGCACGCCAGGGCAATGAGTTCACGCACTTTTGCGCCCAAAAGGTCAGTTTTGTTACCTGCGTTGCCCAGGGCAACCACGCCTTTCATGGTCTCGGGGGTCAGTTTGCCCAACTCGCCTAAACGTTGCATTAACTCTGAGCGATAGTTGTTCCAGTCCAGCATAGTGTCATTCTCCTGAATGAGGGGTATTAAGAATCAGTTTTATATACTTAAGGCTGTTGGCGAAGACTTCGGGTCTGGCCGTTGCATGCGCCACTACGCTTGAGCCTTCACAGACATTAATGATCATCAAAGCAATATCTGATGGTTCGGCATGGGATGAAAACTCACCTGACTCCATGCCCGCCCTGACGACTTTTGTTAGCCACTCGATTTGCATATCGAAATAAAGTGATGTCTGTACAGTAATTGCCTGAGGCAGATTGGCGGTCTCTGCTGACAACGCACAACACAGTGGCAGTAGCGAAGCTTTATGGCTTTGCGCGAAGATATCGATGTAAGCCGCAATTCTTCTCTCCGCGCTTTTCTCAGTCGCCTCTATCTGCTCAAATACGCGTTGTGTATCAGAGAACGCCTGTATTACCACCTGCTCACCCAGAATATCTTTGGTCGGGAAATGGTGATGAATACTGGCCTTGGTGATACCCACTATTTTTGATAAATCAGCATAGCTGAATGCTGAATACCCTTTTTCGCGCATCAGGTGTTCTGCTTCGCTGAGCAGCCGTTCCCGTGTCATGGTTGTCATAATTACTCCATATAATCTACTAGTTGATAGATTATATTGTTGCTATTTTTCCGTAGCAAGTTGTATCACTGACTCAGTATCGTGCAGAGCTGAACGTCACTGCCATCCTGCATTCTGAATGGCAGCATTACATCTCTGACATCACGCCAGGCGTGTAATCATTTCAACCGGATTAGCCAGAGTATCGTGGATTGGCGAATTCTTTTGCATTTCGCTGACCAGCGCTTCTAACTCCTCGCGACTGGCGGTCTTGCTCGTAAGGTGAACATCGACGCGAATAGATTTCGCACCTTTACGCACGTTGCTGTCCAGCCCAAGGAAGCCGTTGAGGTTGATATCGAAATTAAGATCCAGCTCGATACCGTCCAGGTCGATCCCTTTTTCAGCAGCCATCATGGTAAGGGTGGCGGTATAACAGCCAGCCAGCGCTTGCATGATGTATTCAGTCGGGCTCATGCCGGTATCGGTGCCGAGTAAACCTGCGGGTTCATCACCAATATTAGAAAATTTCCCCACACGGCTGGTATCGATAACGCCGTTCTGGATTGTGGCGCCGGTCTCTGTGCGAACGGTTAATCCGCCGCTGGAACGGGCTTTCATCTGGAAAGTCAGGTTACCCAGGCCAGGCTGGCTGCGAACTGCTTCACGGGTATTGTGGATCGCAGCTGCGTCTGCAGAAGGTTTAACGGTAGTAGACATAATGGCTCCTGTAATTTCTTGATAAAAGGTATAGCTGGTGTAACCAGAAACTACCATCTAGTTGGTAGATTAGTATCGCGAACCTCTTTTGTCTACTCTTTTATAAAAAATAGGGGGAAAAGAACCCAGCAGGCTGTTTTATTTCATAATAACCATTTGATTTTTTTTATAATCTTCCCAGCCGCTCACTCTTGCAGCAATCCAGCCTTTACCCGAAGGATAGTCTGGCGGGTGGTATTAAATTCCCGGGCAATAGCACTGATACTGATGCCAGCATTTAGGCGCTCTGTCACTGTTTGCTTTTGTTCCTCGCTCAGGATTGGCGGGCGCCCAAAACGTTTACCCGATGCTTTGGCACGGGCAATACCTGCATGGGTGCGCTCAAGCAAAAGGTCCCGTTCAAACTCAGCGACTGCAGAAATAACCTGCATCGTCATCTTTCCGGCCGGACTTGTAAGATCCACACCACCTAATGCAAGGCAATGAACACGGATTTCTGACGCGGCGAGCAACTCCACCGTTTTCCTGATATCCATCGCATTACGCCCCAGTCGATCAAGTTTTGTCACGATCAGAACGTCACCATTTTCCATTCGATCGAGTAACCTAATAAATCCGGGGCGCTCTCCTGCAGCCACCGAGCCGCTGATGTATTCCTCGATTAAACGCTGTGGTCTGATGGCAAAACCTGCCGCCTCAATTTCTCTGCGCTGGTTTTCAGTGTTTTGCTCCAGTGTGGACACGCGGCAATAGGCAAAAACTCGTGACATAGGGTTACTTACTGTACGAAATGGATGTACTTATTATACGCTATGTCCGAAATTAATTTCACTCACTTTCGGATACTATGAACTCACCCTGACCGAAATCGACCGGTTTCGGTCACAGCGAACAAATAACAGATGAAAACTATACGCGAGGGAGGCATTTATGCCACGGCGACAGATACTGAGCAGCGAAGAGCAGGAACGCTTACTGGTTATACCAGATGATGAAATTATTCTGACCCGAATGTGTTTTCTGAACGAACTGGATATTGCGCTCATTAATAAGCACCGAAGGCCAGCGAATCGCCTGGGCTTTGCTGTATTACTCTGTTATCTGCGTGGACCTGGATTTATTCCGGACAAAAGCAGTGCTCCTCACAATGGCGTTGTATCCAGGGTTGCTTCCCGACTGAAACTTCAGCCTGATTTATGGCCGGAATATGCATCCAGAGAGCAAACCCGCTGGGAACATCTGACCGAACTTTATCGCTACCTGGAACTATCCCCGTTCAGCCGGTCAATGCAAAAAGACTGTATCCGTCATCTGCACCCCTATGCCATGCGAACTGACAAAGGATTTATGCTGGCGGAAGAAATGCTCAGCTGGCTACATAACAATAATGTTATTTTCCCTTCTGTTGAAGTGATCGAACGGACGCTTGCCGAAGTCGTCACGCTCGCTAACAGATCGGTATTTTCGACACTTACCGCGCAACTGGAAAAGCAGCATAAATCAGCACTCGACAGCCTGCTCATATCAGAGGGTGAACAACCTTCCCGTCTGGCATGGCTGCTACAGCCTCCGGGTAAAATAAACGGTAAAAATGTGCTGCAACATATCGACCGGCTTAATTCCATCGCTGCGCTGGGGTTGCCTGATGGTATTGCACTTTCCGTTCACCAGAACAGGTTGCTTAAACTGGCGCGTGAGGGCCGGAAAATGAGCAGCAGGGACCTGGCAAAATTCACCGAGGTCAGACGTTACGCTACGCTGGTTTGTATAATAACAGAGGCCAGGGCCACCCTGACTGACGAAGTGATTGATCTGCACGAGCGTATCCTGGGTAGTCTGTTCAGCAGGGCAAAACGCACGCAGGCCGAACGGCTCCAGCAAACGGGAAAGCTTATTCAGAGCAAGCTGAAGCAGTACGTTACCGTCGGGCAGGCGTTACTTAACGCCAGAGAATCCGGGGAAGATCCCTGGACTGCAATAGAAGATGTCCTTCCCTGGCAGGAATTCATCAACAGCGTGGAAGAAACGCGGTTTCTTTCCCGTAAGGGCAATTTCGACGCGCTTCATCTGATCACCGAAAAATACAGTACGTTGCGTAAATATGCCCCGCGTATGCTGTCAGCATTGCAGTTCATGGCGACACCTGCGGCGCAGGCGCTCAGCGATGCGCTGGACGCCATAACGGAAATGTACCGTAAACAACTTCGTAAAGTGCCGCCATCAGCGCCAACAGGGTTTATCCCTGAAAGCTGGCGAAAACTGGTGCTCACGCCTTCAGGCATCGACCGCAAGTACTACGAGTTTTGCGTACTGAATGAACTCAAGGGTGCATTACGTTCCGGTGATATCTGGGTAAAAGGATCGCGCCGCTACAAAAATTTTGATGATTATCTCATCCCGACTGCTGAGTTTGAGAAATCCCGACATAATGACCAGTTACAGTTGGCCGTTCAGACCGATAGCCAGGCATACCTTCAGGCCCGTATGACTCTTCTTGCATCTCGGCTGGAAGAAGTTAACGCGATGGCGCTTGCCGGTGATTTGCCCGATGTAGATATCTCAGATAAAGGCGTAAAAATCACTCCACTGGAGAACAGCGTTCCTTCAGGTGTTTCGCCCTTTGCAGATTTGGTCTATGGCATGCTTCCCCATCCGAAAATTACGGAGATACTGGAAGAAGTTGATAGCTGGACGGGATTTACGCGTCACTTCGCGCACCTCAAAAATAATAACGTCAGACCAAAAGACGGAAGACTGTTGCTGACCACCATTCTGGCTGACGGCATCAACCTTGGGCTGACAAAAATGGCGGAATCCTGCCCTGGGGCCACAAGATCGTCACTCGAAGGTATTCAGGCATGGTACATCAGGGATGAAACTTATTCAGCGGCACTGGCCGAACTGGTCAACGCACAGAAAGAGCGGCCTCTGGCCGCATTCTGGGGCGACGGGACAACATCGTCGTCAGACGGGCAGAACTTTCGGGTAGGCAGTCACGGACGTTATGCCGGTCAGGTCAATCTTAAATATGGTCAGGAGCCGGGCGTGCAGATTTATACGCATATCTCAGACCAATACAGCCCGTTCTACGCCAAAGTGATCAGCCGGGTGCGCGACTCAACCCACGTGCTTGATGGCCTGCTGTACCATGAAAGCGATCTGGAAATTACCGAGCATTACACCGATACCGCAGGCTTCACTGAACATGTTTTCGCCCTGATGCACCTGCTGGGATTCGCTTTTGCGCCAAGGATCCGTGATCTTCATGACAAGCGGCTGTTTATTCATGGAAAGGCCGAGCGCTATCCGGGGCTTCAGTCTGTCATATCAACAACCTGCCTGAATATCAAAGACATTGAGTCGCACTGGGATGAGGTATTGCGCCTGGCAACCTCGATTAAGCAGGGGACAGTCACCGCATCACTGATGATGAAAAAGTTAGCCAGTTACCCAAAACAGAATGGACTTGCCAAAGCGCTGAGAGAGATTGGCCGCATCGAACGGACACTATTTATGCTGGACTGGTTCCGTGATCCCGGTCTGCGCCGACGCGTGCAGGCGGGGCTGAATAAGGGTGAGGCCCGTAATGCCCTTGCGCGAGCGGTCTTTTTGCACCGTCTGGGTGAAATAAGGGATCGTGGGCTGGAGAATCAGAGTTATCGCGCCAGCGGGCTGACATTACTGACAGCAGCGATCACGTTGTGGAACACGGTATATATAGAAAGAGCTATTGAGTCACTAAAACGAAAGGGTATCCCGATAAATGAGCAACTGGTCTCTCATCTTTCTCCCCTGGGCTGGGAACATATCAATCTGAGTGGAGATTACGTCTGGCGTAATAATCTTAAGCTGGGATCCGGAAAATACCGCTCATTACGTACAGTCGATACCGCTTTGTACAAAAAACAGTCTTAGCGTGGGATAATTTCCGTTTTCCAAGCGGACCCCCTGCTGGTTTCACCGATCATGTCTTTGCCCTGATGCATCTGCTGGGGTTTGCGTTCTGTCCGCGAATCAGGGATCTCCACGACAAGAAGCTGTTTATCAAAGGGAAAGCAGACCAATACCCGGCGCTTCAGTCACTGATATCAACGACCAGCCTGAATCTGAAAGAGATCGAAATTCACTGGCGTGAAGTGCTGCGTCTGGCAACCTCGATAAAGCAGGGAACCGTGACGGCATCCCTGATGCTGAAAAAGCTTGCCAGCTACCCCAAGCAAAACGGACTTGCCAAAGCACTGAGGGAAATTGGCCGTATCGAACGAACTCTGTTTATGCTCGACTGGTTCCGCGATCCGGCACTTCGTCGGCGGGTACAGGCGGGACTGAATAAAGGAGAAGCCCGTAACGCGCTGGCGCGTGCGGTATTCCTGCACCGCCTGGGTGAAATCAGGGACCGAAAACCGGAAAATCAGAGCTATCGCGCCAGTGGACTGACGCTCCTGACAGCTGCCATATCCCTGTGGAATACCGTCTATATGGAAAGAGCGGTCGATGCCCTGAAGCGTAAAGGGGGGAAGATCAACGAGCAACTGCTGTCACATTTGTCGCCGTTAGGCTGGGAACACATCAATCTTACAGGCGATTATATCTGGAAAAGCAACCGGATACCTGCTTCCGGTAAGTTTCGACGGCTGAGACCAGCTAAAGTCGAAAGGGTCAAAAAATAGTCTTAACGTACAATAATTTTCGATATCCCAACTGACCCCTTCGTAGCGTCGGATCACCATGGAGGGAGGAAAGTCCGCTTTGTGCCAGGAGCAGACGTTTTGTTATTCTGAAATGCTCTCATTGTAGAGGGAAATGGTATCGACTTCTGTACCGTGATAAACGCTCCCTTTTTAGCATATGAGGAGGGCGCTAATCTCTTCAAATTTCATTGGTTTTGAAAAATACCAGCCTTGTGCACAGCAATCAGGGACGTTTTCCAGAAGAAAACGATACTGTGTTTCCGTTTCAACGCCTTCGAAAACAACTAAATTCGGCATATTATTTAACATTCCGATTAAGCCTGTCAGGATGGGATTAACTGAAAATTCAGTACTAATACAATCAATCAAGGATTTATCAATTTTAATTTCTTCGACATCAAGTAATGAAAGCCAGTTGAGATTTGAGTAGCCCGTCCCAAAGTCGTCCAGGGCGAATTGGATACCAGAGTCCTTATAAAGGATCATGGCTTTCTTTATTTCCTCGATGTTGGCATTTTGCCTTTCAGTAATCTCAAGCATAATCAGGTTTCCCGGAATTTTTTCGCGCTCAAGTATGGTAAAAAGTTTGGCTCGAAATACGTCATTACAGATATCCGAACAATTGACATTAATGCTCAGAATAATATTGTATCGATGCAGTATGGGAGCAAATTCAGCGAGAGCGTGCTCTACAACATAAAGACTTACTTTATTGATTAATCCATTTTTTTCAGCGAGCGGAATGAAAATATCAGGACCTATATTTCCTATATGATGATCATTCCAGCGAATCAGAGCTTCTGCACCTATCACACTGCGTGCTTCAACGTTGTAAATAGGCTGATAAACGAAGTGGAATTTTTCCTTGAGAATGGCATCTTCAAACCGGGAAAGTAAAGACTGATTTTTCTCCGTTATACTTATATACAATGCAGAATTCAAAAAGCCGATAATAATTGATACGGAAATAAGCAAAGCCAGGATGTAAATATTGTTATTGAAAAAAATGGGGAATTCCGCGCCTGTAATAACACAAATATCTTCAATGCTGCTACAGGAACGTGTAATAATGTAATTCAACCGGTGTGCCTGATGATGCTCAATCGCCTCGAGTAATTTTGTATTATTCCCGATGTTAAAAAAGTGATTTTTATGATTGTAGTCACCTACAATTGCACTGAAATTCATTTTCTCAGCCTCTTGCCAGAATCGCTGAAAAGCAAAAGGTGAGACAGTGATAGCAAAATTATTTGTATAAAGTACATCTGCAATAATATTTTCTTCAATTAGTGCATCAAAAACCCAGATATAACTTCCGCGGTTAACTTTATTTCTGTATAAATTCAAAGAAAGAGGAGTACTGAGCTTGCCCCAAAGCGCAGAACAGACAACGAGTTGATCACGGACATAGGCAATATCTTTGATAAGAGGATATGGCCAGAGACGCTTTCTTAGCTCCTGGAGATACTGTTCACTGCAGGGGGAGTAGACTGAGAACTCGTCACGCAAGCCATCAATCAGCTGAACCTGCTTAATCAGACTGTCACTTCTCGAAAGGATTGAATTAGAGTAAACTTCAAGTTTTTCATGGAGATACAAATAATAGGAACCTGAGCCAATGCCGTAACACAGGATAATCGTTAACATGACCGATACAAAATAAACCCTGGGGCGGCGAATGGCAAAATTCAGTATTCGTAGTTTCATTATGACAGCGTCCCCATGTCATTATCCCTATACGGGTGTAGCCGATATTACAGCGTTTAATCTACCCTTTTCCCATCTGTACGCATGTTCAGCGAACGGCATTACCAGGAACTATCGGCTTAAAGGATAAATACTTTAGCACTAAAGAACAGGCGCTTTAATTAACTGCTTTTCACATTAAAAATGTGATCCCACCCTCAAAGTGAAAGTTATTTTTTCCTTAAATTTCGATTCATTTCATCCATTATCATACTGGAATCAGGAATATCATGCGATGCGACCAGAACGGCTCTGACATCCGAGGGAGGGAAAGTGATGAATAAAATATGAACGGGTAGGGTATGGATGTTTTTCTTACTATCCTGATATGAAAAATTATCCACATACTCGTCAATTTCAGTTCGTGAGACCAGTTTTTTATTTTTAAAAATATATAGTTTTGGCATTTTACACTCTCTGCAGTTATTTGACTTTTTTATAAATATTGTCTATCACAAACGCATTCAATAGAGTCTGAATACGCGCAGATTCGATATGAAATGCTTCGGAAGCATAGTCGGGGTCCCCCCCTTTGTGCCTTTTAGAGAAACAATTCCAAATCCTCAAATTTTTTGTACATGCTACAGTGACAGCATTTTGCGATCTAAGCCTTATTTTAAGGATCAATTGCCAGTCCCCCACGGATGCTGACCATTCTATTTCTCACCACAAGGGTTTTGCGCCGGGAAGGACAAACAGCACTCCCGCTTGAGGTATCCAGTCTATCCATGCCTTTATAGCTGCGCTCATTACCCCATGCCGATCCGTATAACTCCATACTATCTTACCTGGTCGTGCATTTTAATGATTTTTGCGTAAGCATCCGCGCCCTCATTCGGCAGGGGTAAACCAAAGGGGTTAAACAGCCTGAACTCTGCACCCATTGCTGTCAGCAAACGGCCTGCGTCTTCCGCTGCAAAACGGCTTCAGGAGCGCTCTCTTACCGGACCATACAGAATCAGGATCCGTGGTGGCTCCTGTAGATACAGGCGTTCGGAGATTTGCTGATCAAAACAGTCAGCGTTCAGGGCAGGAAAGCGTTCCATTTGTTTATCCTTCGTAGTGATTTGCCGATTCCAAACTCAACACATATGATTTAACATATGTATATTCTAAAGGGAACGGAGTGACAAATGCTACAACCTGTTCAACTTTTCAAAATCCTGTCGGATGAAACCCGCCTCGCCATTGTGATGCTCCTCCGGGAATCCGGGGAAATGTGCGTCTGCGATATCTGCGCGGCCCTCACTGAGTCACAACCTAAAATCTCGCGCCACATGGCTATTTTGCGAGAGGCTGAGCTCGTCCTTGACCGTCGGGAAGGAAAATGGATCCACTATCGCCTGTCACCCCAGATGCCTGCATGGGCGGCTGGAACGATCACTACGTCCTGGGAGTGTCTGCGTAATGATGTGCGTGAATGGCTGGTAAAATCTGCTTGTACTTCCTGCTGAGATAATCATTCACATACATATAAGCATATATATAGGAGTCTGAAATGTTTCTGGCAGGGAGTATCTTTTTACTGACACTGGTACTGGTGATCTGGCAACCCAGAGGCCTGAGTATTGGCTGGAGCGCGAGTATTGGGGCTTTGCTGGCTCTGGGAACCGGTGTCATCCAACTTGCTGATATTCCCGTTGTCTGGAATATCGTCTGGAACGCGACAGCTGCATTTATTGCGGTGATCATTATCAGTCTGCTGCTTGATGAGTCCGGTTTCTTTGAATGGGCCGCACTACATGTCTCCCGTTGGGGTAACGGGCATGGACGCCTGCTGTTTACCTGGATAGTGTTGCTCGGTGCCGCTGTCGCGGCGCTGTTTGCCAATGATGGAGCCGCGCTGATCCTGACGCCGATTGTGATTGCGATGTTGCTCGCACTGGGATTTAGCCAGAGCACAACACTGGCCTTTGTAATGGCAGCAGGGTTTATTGCAGATACGGCCAGCCTGCCGCTCATTGTTTCTAATCTGGTGAATATCGTCTCGGCGGATTTCTTCGGTCTGGGCTTCACGCAATACGCCTCCGTTATGATCCCCGTTGATGTGGCAGCGATTGTGGCCACGCTGGTCATGCTGCATCTATTCTTCCGCAGGGATATCCCAGCGACGTATGACGTTTCGCTGCTGAAGACGCCTGCCAGTGCGATAAAAGATCCTGCGACCTTCAGGGCGGGCTGGATTGTCCTGTTATTGCTGCTTGTCGGCTTCTTTGTTCTGGAGCCGTTGGGGATCCCAGTCAGTGCAATAGCGGCGACTGGCGCAGCAGTGTTGTTTGTGGTGGCGAAAAGAGGTCATGCCATCAACACCGGGAAAGTCCTGCGCGGTGCACCATGGCAGATCGTTGTTTTCTCGCTGGGGATGTACCTGGTGGTCTATGGTCTGCGCAATGCAGGACTCACCGAGTATCTGTCTGGCGTGCTGAACCTGCTGGCAGACAAAGGGTTATGGGCAGCGACGTTCGGTACCGGCTTCCTGACGGCATTTCTCTCATCAGTGATGAATAATATGCCGACGGTGCTGATTGGTGCGCTGTCGATTGACGGGAGTACGGCGACCGGTGTCGTCAAAGAGGCAATGATTTATGCCAACGTGATTGGCTGCGATTTAGGTCCGAAAATCACTCCGATAGGCAGTCTGGCTACCCTGCTGTGGCTGCATGTGCTTGCCCAGAAAAATATGACGATCTCCTGGGGAGATTACTTCCGTACCGGCATTATTATGACTGTGCCAGTGCTGTTTGTTACTCTGGCCGCGCTGGCGTGGCGGCTTTCTGTCACTTTGTAATGAGATACTGATATGAGCAACATTACCATCTACCACAACCCGGCCTGTGGCACTTCACGCAACACGCTGGAGATGATCCGTAACAGCGGTAACGAACCGACCATTATTTACTATCTCGATACGCCACCAACCCGGGATGAACTGATTACACTTATTTCAGATATGGGGATTACGGTACGCGAACTGCTGCGTAAGAACGTTGAACCATACGAACAACTGGGTCTTGGTGAAGAGATATTTACTGATGAGCAGTTGGTTAATTTTATGCTTCAACATCCGATTTTAATTAATCGGCCAGTGGTAGTCACACCACTTGGGACGCGTCTTTGCCGCCCTTCGGAAATAGTGCTGGATATCCTACCGGAAGATCAAAAAGGCGCTTTTACCAAAGAGGATGGTGAGACGGTAATTAACGAAACAGGGAATCGGGTTAAGTAATCTTTCCTGTTCATATTATCGGACGCCCATTTACTCTATACGGGCGTCCGTTTTTCGCTCAAAGCGGACGTATTGGAAGCGGCATCGCTATGCTTATACAGATAGTAAAACGAACCTCTCGAGCTTATGAGGGTTACCATCATAAGCTCGAGAGGTTGGATAAGTCCGGGGTTTCCGGACGCGTCAGGCATCAACTTCCGGGCAGTCGGTCTGTATCTGGCGGGATTACATTCCGGCTGGCTTCGGTGAAGATCAGTT
The DNA here is from genome assembly GCF_054165735.1 of Phytobacter cepae. Classification (NCBI taxonomy): domain Bacteria; kingdom Pseudomonadati; phylum Pseudomonadota; class Gammaproteobacteria; order Enterobacterales; family Enterobacteriaceae; genus Phytobacter; species Phytobacter cepae. The sequence continues at coordinate 58,968 of NZ_JBREIF010000002.1, read as the reverse complement.
ACTGGATTTTCTGATGGCCGCCTGGATTTGTTCTGCAGTTGCTGTACCCGGGAAGACGGTAATGGTTTTCGGCGTGGCATTGTTCACCGGCATTACTATCACTCCCGGCGTGCCGGTGAGTCCCAGTGTCCGGGCCAGCTGGTTGTTTTTCTCAAGCTGAGGGACGTAATCGGCCGCCGGTTTTCCCACGACCCCGGCTTTTTTTGCCGCCGCATCGATATCTTCTGCCGTCAGTTGTCCTTCGTTGTGACCCGTCTGGTACACGCTGTTGTGATACAAGGCGTAAGCCGCAGCACCCTTCTGTTTCCAGACATCAATGCCGCGCAGGGCTGCTTTCTCTGAATTTTCCCAGCGCGATGCGAAGATGGGCCATTCCTTAAAGATGTAACGCACGTCCGGGCTGGCTTTCATCACCTGCTCCATCACCGGTGCCAGATGACTGCAGTAAATGCACTGGTAATCAAAAAACTCAATCACGGCCACTTTTGCGTTATCCGGGCCGGTAACCGGGGTGTCCGCGTCACGCAGCAGCGCGTCCTGATTCTCCATCACGTTCAGAACCAGTGCCTGTTGCTGACGGGCCTGCTGTTGCTGCTGCAGTTTCTGGCTGACCTGGACCAGTACCTCCGGATGCGCCATCAGGTAGTCAGCCGCAATTTTCCCTATCTGAGCTTCCTGTTCGGGCGTGAATACCGGTGCAGGTGCTGCCTGCAGGGGGGTTAACTGAAAAATAGTGTATGTTGTAACTACTGATAACAGTGTCTTTTTAAGGTTCATCAGTGTGTTCCTGGGTTTAACGTTCTTTCTGAAGGGTATGGGTTCGGGTCAGTTCTTCATGCTCGAGGGTCCGGGCACGCTCCTGCGGTGCCTGCGGCAGCGTCACTTCCTCACGTTTACGTTCGGCCAGCTCACCGGCCACCCGCTCAGCGGTGCGGGACAGGTCCTGCAGGTCTTTCGCACGGTCAGTCAGCTCAATCTGGCTGATATCGGGTCTGACTTCCGGCTCCGGTCGCACCGCAGCAGCTATACGCGCGATGGTCTCTTTGTCCACGCTACGGTGTTCCGGTGAACGCGTGACTTCCGGCGGTATCACCGGCAGGTCAGGGATAATCTCAGGCGGAATGATAATGTTCTCCGGTTCACCAGGTTTATTCAGCGTCTGCGCGTGACGGCTGGCCACATTCTGTTCGGCCTGACGCTGAAGGGTGAGCGCCTCACCGGCGCTGATGACAGCGGCGCGCATATCCGGCACTTTCTCCCCCGGCGGAACCGGCGGCAGAATGACGTTGTCCATTCCGTCTTTCACCGCCTGCGCACGTGCCGCATCGACTGCCTGATCCGTCCCTTTGCTGACTTTGAGCATCCAGGCCGACGGTCGTTCCTCGCCAGTCTGCCAGACAACTCCGTCGCGGGGATGGTCCTGCAGGGCTTTTATGGCCCCGGCAAGGTCTTTCACCACCTGCGTGTTACCGGACTCGCTGCGCTGCAGCACCGCACCGGTGGCCCCTTCCGTGGCCACCATACGCACGGCGCCCTGTGCCAGGCGCCCGTTATCGCCGGCCACTATCGACACCAGGGCCAGCCCGGCCGTTTTCCCGTTGTTGTCATACAACGGCAGTGCCATCGCAGGCTCCGGGAAACGCATCGTGGCCGGGATGATGCGTGCTGACATTCGCTGGCCATCCACGCCTTCATGCCGGGACCAGGCCCGGCCGATCGCTGTCTTGCTGAGCGGTTGCCCCATGGACCAGATAAGCCGTGCCTGCTTACGCTCCGTTTCAGGTTTAAGCGCGTCATGTGCCGTCTTTATGCTGCTCTCCGGCTTTTTCACCGCATCAACCCACTTCTGCGTGCCGTCCGTGTAAATCTGGACGTGTTCCCTGGTACGGGACGCCGAAATATAAAAGGCACGCTTCGTGGCCATGTACTGACGGCCCCCCTCCGTTCCCTCCAGGGAAATCACATAGTCGCTGCTGGCCCCCTGAGAGCCGTAGCCGGTGACGGCCCAGGCGTAGTCGATATTCTGTTCGGCCCGGACAGCGGCAGGATTAATCACCTTTGTTCCTGACGCCCCTTTCAGCACGACGTCGCCGTTATCCCGGACAGACTCAACCGTATACCGCGCATTGGCTGTCTGGCCACGGTTACGGTCGGTCAGGGTAAAGCGCACCTCAGTGCCGGCACGCACTTCCATCTGGCTGCGCATAAACAGCTCCACATCGCCGGTCAGGAGTTCCCGGGGGGAATAGAGACCCAGCCTGCCGTCTTCATCCTTCACGGTGACCATCGAGCCGTTCCGGTCCACGGCGATGACATCCTGCCAGGCGTCACCCCGTTTCAGGACCATGCCGGCAGACCAGGCCTTCGTCTTGTTGAATTCATGGCGGGTGTGGGTAATTTTATCCAGCACCGGCAGCGTGATGGCTTTATCACCAAGTTCCTGCCGTTCAGCCATGCCGGCATAAATCCCTGCGTTGATGGCCTGACGGTCGGCGTTCAGCTGGGCGATAATCAGGGTACGTGCACGGGCATCCGGGGTACGCGACAGCCAGTCTGCCACCACGGCTTCTGCGGGGATTTCTGCATCTGAAATTCCCTTTTCCGGGACCGCGAAGTCTGATGCCCCCTCCCTGATCACTTTATCCTGCGGCTGCGCGGCCAGACGCGTCAGGGCCGCATCAATACGGCTGTCGATGATGTCATGCACGGCATTTTTCAGGTTCGCCTCGTTCTGGCGCACAATCTGTTTCATGATGGCCATGTCCATCGGACTGCGCTCCTGAATTAATTTAAACGGCGCACCGGACTCGATAGCCTCGAACTGGTCAATGTCACCCATCGATACTCCGCGACCGCCGCCGGCCTTAATGGCCTGATAGACGGCAGCCATATCCTGGTTACCCAGCATCGAGGACTCATCCATCAGAAAGACCTGGTTGCGGTAATCCGGTTTTTCTCCGGCCGCCAGCAGCTGTTCGTGATCGACGATGAAGGATTTGGCCGTCTGCGCCTCGATCCCCACGTCTTTCAGCTCCTTTACGGCCTGATGCGTCGGTGCCAGCCCCAGCAGCTGCGGGCGGGACGTTTCCGGTAGCGTGTCCAGTGCAGCTTTGACTGCACGCACCTGGGTGGTTTTACCGACCCCGGCATAGCCCTGGATGCCGGTGAACTGGTCACGACTGCCAAGCACCAGTAACGCCCCCGCTTTCTGTCCGGTCGTCAGACCGTCAAGCAGTAGCGGGTCAACCTGCTCCAGCAGGGGCGTCTGCGTATCCTTGCCCTCCGTCACCGCACTGATGATGGCCTTTTCCATTTCCCAGGTGGCGCGCGCCACCAGGAGCGGCTGCGCCCGGTTCGGTACCCGGATGAGGTCGCCCCGTTTCACCATGCCGGTAATTTCTGCGTCAATGGCCATGATGTCCGGATGAAAATCAGACGCCGCCGTTGCGAGCTTCAGTTCGTCAAACATCACCCCCTGCTGATCGGCGATCGCACGATGAACGGCAAGCGCCGCCTCGCTTTTAACATTACCGCGCAGCTGCGCCACGGCTTTATCCGTATCCTGTTCGCCACTGAGTCTGCTTACAAGCTGCAGCGGCGAACTGTCCGTGCGCATACGCTGCATCCGTGCCTCTGCCCTGTCCTGCGCTTCGGCGGTAAAGATTTCGGCTTTGTCACCCGACTGCGCCAGCGAGTTGATGGTCTGGGTGGTGATATCGCGGGAATTGAGGGCGGCCAGTACGGTGCCGCTTTCGTTATCCCTGTTGCCGGGTGACGCGACATACGCATGGCTGACATACAGGGGACGGTCGGCAGGCAGAACGATTTTTTTGCCGTCCCGCAGCGCCTCAATGCCTTTCTCACTGATAGCTGTCACGGTCAGGCGGTCTTTCGCCTTCAGCCCGGCGGGTTTATCCGCAGCCATCGATATCAGTTTCTCCCCCGGTACCACGGACAGGTTTTCGCTGTTATACAACCGCCAGTCAGCCGAGAGGTCGCCCATTTTCTGGCGCGACAGCACCCCGTCACTGTCGATAAGTGACAGCATGCGGGTGTCATCATGGACACGCCCGATGACGTAGTGGCGCGTTTCCTTTTCACTTCTGTCTTCCAGTACCTGCCCGGCCCGGTAGCTGCCCGCCATCCGGCGGGTTTTATTGTCCAGCCAGACGGGTGAGCGGGCCTCTATCGTGACACCGTCACGCTCAAGCTGTCCGGCGTTCTGCAGGGCATCGCGTATCAGCCCCGTCATGTGCTTCTGTTCTCGCTGCCCGATAACAATGGCGGTCACGGGTTCGCTGCCGGCACTGAGTTCGGCATAACGGGTGGCCATCGCTTCGTAGCGATCGCGCTTGTCGGCAATACTGACCACGGCGGCCTCCAGTCCCGGGGCCGGTTCGGTTCGCCGGCTGCGGCTCACGCCGGCAGATTCGAGGACCGACATGGCATTGCCGTTCGCCTGACGGCCGGCACTGTCCAGAAAAATGAGCTGAGCCCCTTTTTCCCGGGCTTCACCGAGCAGCACCAGCGTTTCCTTCAGTCCCAGACGCTCAGCCCCTTCAATAATCAGCGTACTTTGCGTCGTCAGACTGAATTCTCCGCTCAGCACCTGCTGGCGGCCAGTGAGTCGGTCCCGCAGCCTGTCGGATTTAGACAGGGAGATGGCGCGTTCGGCGGAGCTTGCCAGTACCTGGACGCGGCGTCCGTGTGACGCCGAGACGGCGGTGATTTGTTCCGTGAGTTCACGGATACCGGCCACCCCTTTCGGGGCATTCATCAGGACCAGCGGGTCCTTTTCCACGACCGACAACACGGCCGGTGCCTTTTCTGCAGGCTGACGGAAACTGACGACCCGCGCCTCCCGGAGATGGTCCTTACTGAGTGCCTGAATGGACAGTTCATCCAGCAGATGGTTACGCGAGGTAAACACGCCCTTTTCGCTGTCCAGCGGGACAATCAGCCCTTCGCTCAGCGACACATTGAGTGCCGCTTTAAGCTCTTTCACGTCCGGGATTTTGTCGCTGAATTCCGTGGTGCTGAGCATCAGTTCCCCCCAGGTAAAACGGGTTTTGCTGTCACTCAGCTGCGAGATGGCCATCCTGACCGCATCAGCCACCTCCGGGCGGATATCCGGGGCAACCGCCTGCGTCAGTGACTGAACGACTGAAGCAGGTGGGGTGAAGCCCGCCTCCTTCTCTCTTCCCGGCTCACCGGTACGGTCCGACTCCTGTGGGTCCCTTTCATGGTGTGTGGCAGACGGTGGGGAGGCAGGCACCACCTGACCGGGAATGACGTTCTCCGTGCGCTCAGGGCGTGGCGCGGGAGAGGTATGCACAGGTTCTCGCGGTACCACGCTCGCCTGATACTCCCGGATGTTCCAGCCCTTTTCCGTCATCTGACCAATCCAGCGCTCCATCAGCCGCAGACGCGACGGGTCTACTTTCGCCTGGCGGGTATCTTTCGCCGCCACGTCGCGACTGCGCAGGGTGGCTTCAGCCCCGACAGCCCCCTGAATTTCTCGCCCACGGGAGGAATATTCCTCCCGGATTTCAGCCGGCACCCCTTTGATTTCCCACATCCCGTGCGGGCCGACTTCTTCCACTTCATGCCCCAGCGCTTCCACGTCGGCCTTCAGGGTGTTCCGGTAGATTTTTCCCAGTGTGACCTGCATTTTCATCACGGTTTCAATAAAGCCGGCATCGTGGATTTTGTCAGTGGCCAGGGCTTTCCATTTCCCGTTCAGTTCGGTCATGTTGGCGACCAGCATGTGGGTATGCAGCTGAGGGTCAAGGTTGCGGGACGTATCATGCGTGAACAGAGCAGCAACCAGTTTGCTGGTCTGAACAATCGAGGTTTTACCGTCGACGGTCTCCCGCGCGGAAATGAGTTTTTCCACATAGGTGGCCGCCACACGCACGGCGTGCTGATGGGCTTCCAGCATCGCTTTATCACCGCCGATGAGCGCCAGAATGGAGACACTTTTGGGCGCGGAAAAGGTCAGGTCGTGGCCCGCCCGGTGCACATGGTTGCCGTTGATTTCTTTGCCCAGGCGGGTGCCGTCCGGCAGACGGCCCTCCAGTACAGCGGTCAGGGTGTCGCTGCGTACCTGCCCTTCCAGCCCGAGTTCGCTGGCCCCCTCGCCCAGCCATTCGCTCTCGAGCTGGCCGAGAAAGTAATAGTTATCTTTGTTGCCATAATAGGCTGCCGCATCACCGGCAGACGCGATGGGGGCGACTGACATCATAAGTCGTGTTCTCCGTCTTCATACCGTTCCAGGTCATCCATGCTGTAGCCGGGGTCGTCGTTGTGACGATGGCGCAGGATGTTCTCTTCCTCGTCCGCCATCCGGCGACTGGCTTTGTTGTCTTCACGGCTTTCCTGTTGCTCTGGCTGTTTGCCTGCCGTGGTTATCTGCAGGCCGCCGTCTTCCAGTTCCCTGACAGCCATCTCCAGCTCCTGAGCCTCGCCGCCACTTTCTGTTTCCTCCGTGCTGGTATCGTCCGTCACCGGAACCCGTTGCCGCAGACGATTCAGCCTGTTAAGTGGGCTGTTTGCCGGTGGAGGAGTTGCCCTGGAAGAACCTGATACTGCCGGAGGGGTCTCATGAACCGTCCCACGTGGAGCGACAACAGGCCTCTCCTCCACACCGTCCGGGGTGAGTTGTGGTTCAGCGACAATGACAGGCTGACTGGCAGAAGCGTCAGGAGGCGTAGCTGGCGCAGAACGCGGGGGTATTGCGGGTCTGATTGCCACGACATTATCCGGGAGCGGCAGCGATTCGGATTTGGATTTGGATATGCTGGAATCAGTCTCCACGGTTTCCCGCTGGACGGGGGCGACGTGAGGCACGTTCTGTTTAACCGGTGTTACCTCCGCCATCACGCGGGGTGTCACCACGGGTTTCGGGGTCGGTTTACTGGCCTCCGTTGCCGGTGCGGCATCCTCCATCTTTTCATCACCGGTCGGGAACGAAATCCCCGCCAGTACCCTCGACCGCTCATTATCATGAACCAGCTTTTCCAGCTCCGGGCTGAGTGCATCCCGAAAGTCACGCTCAATGAAGCCGGGATGTATTTTCTTCATCTTCCGATACTTCAGGCCCAGCCGGACAATCGGATACTCACCGGGCAACCTGACGTAAAACTTCAGATTGGGGAGCTTCATAATCTGTTCGTAATCAACGACGGACTCTCTGACACGGTTCTTGCCTATCGACACACCGTCACGCACGGAATCCATACCGTAGCTGTTCTGCTCCTGGGCTTCCTTACGTCGCTGAGGGCCCAGTTCCTCTTCAACAATTTTTGCCACTTCAGCACTTGGAGAACGGCCATACATGCGGGTGTTGAGCAGGTCAAAAATCGATTTGGCCTGTTCACGGCCATAGACGTTAATCAGCTGCGGCATGTTCTGAATACCAATGACGAAGCAGCTACCAAATTTGCGGCCTTCAGCCAGCGTCTCAGCGAAATTTGGGATTTTCTGAAGACTGGTTTTTTCGTCAAAAATAAACCACACCCTCCGGTCGGGGTTTTCACCCATACTCTGCAGAAAGATCGTCGCCATAGAGACCCACATGGAAATCAGAGGACGTACGCTCTGACGATGGCGTGACAGGGTGGAAATAAACAGCCAGCTGTTGTCGTGCGCTTCACTGGTCATCCAGTTACGAATGGTAAATCCAGGACGTGTCCCGTCGTCGAGTCCCTGCAGATAACGCAGGGCTTTGGCGTAGTTGGTTACAACGGATCGAATGGAGATGGCAGTCTTTTCAATTTTCTCTTCCACCAGGTTGGCAGAGGGGGTGTTGGCCAGATACTCGCGCAGGCTTTTCATGCTGAGCGACAGCAGTGTCTTGAGGAACTTCTCGATGCTCCTGTCAGGGTCGGTTGACATACGGATAGCCAGGTCGGCCCAGATGGTGCGCGAACTGGAAACCCAGAACGGGTCCGATTCCCCTTCGACAGGTATCAGGCTGGCGGCCATGTTTTCATAGTCGACCACATCCATACACTCGCCCCACATCTGCCAGTTTGCACAGCGGTCATCATGGGGATTAAGAATGAAATCCGTCTTCGGGTTGAAGTGCGTCTCGGTGAACGTACACCCGGAGTCATAGATGATGGCGCGATCGCCACGTTTACGGATGTAATCAAGCAGCCACCTGATAAGCGTTGATTTCCCGACATTAATTGTTCCGTGGATAAGGAAATTCATAATTTCAGCACGATCAACCATGTGCAGATCGCCCACACGCAAATCAGACCGCTCGCCGTTCCTCCGAAGCAGCCGGTTCACTTCTGCCGGTTTATCCGTGAGCGTCATGCCGGAGATAAACTCGTTCTCACTCTCCTTTTTGCCTATCCGGGTGACATACATCGTTGCCCCGGCGAACACGCACACGCTGACAATGCCGCTGACTGTGGCCGCAGACTGCAGCTGCGCCAGAACACGGTCGCCCATGGCCTGCATATACGGGTCGGTCAGCATCTGTGGCAGCGTCATTTTGAGGATCAGCGCGGTATTCGTGGGCGCATAGAAATAATGGATGTCATACAGCTTTCCCTGCCCGACCGGTATAAGGTCGATAAAGCTGCTGTTCATCCAGGCAAACCAGTAAAGGCTCCCGTTATCCAGTACCTCCTGGGGGGTGCGCAGAAGAAAAAGGGCAGCGGTAATAATGGCGAACAGAATGAATACCCAGAAACCTATCCAGTTATTCACCTGCAGAAACATGCGCCAGCGATAGGCGGTCATCTGCCCGCCCTGGGTGAGATTTTTGCCTGCGAAAGTGCTCATAGATTTTGTCCAGACAACATCGCACCACCCGGACTTATGCTCAGGTAGTGTTCAGTGAAAATACGGAAGCGCTCGCCGCAGACCGGAAAGCGCATAGCGTTATCCGGCGAGGAAGCGAAACATCCACGGAATTAAGGCGGGCACGTACGCCCGGAGTGACAGAGAAAAAGCAGAACTAAAGACTGACCGGGATGAAAAGCAGTGGCGGGGGGCCACTGCTTCAGGATGATTACATGATGCCTGCTACGGATTTGGCCAGCTGCGCTTCAAGCACCGGCTTGGCTTCTTCAAACTTCAGGTTGACCTTATTGGCGTTGGACACGACACGGGTCTGATATTTGTGGCGGTTGCCCTCTTCAGAGCTGGTCTGGATTTTCACACCCGAGTTACCCTGCCTCAGCGCGGCCACGTTGCCGGTTGTTACCGTTGCTTTCGTCCGCTCGGAGATTTGCAGGTCGGTTACCATCGTGAAATTCACGTCTTCGACCATCGCATCGGCGGCCATGCCGACAAGTCCCGCTGCCAGACCCACACCCAGGGTGGCACCTGCAGACGAGGAATTATAAGCAGTGATACCTGCCCCCAGAGCTGCACCGGTTGCCGCCCCCTCATAACCGCTGCTCAGGAAACCCTGAGTCTGACGCAGATCCATTTTGTCGGCTTTAAGCACGTTCGCCTGCACCCAGTAATATGCTGTATCCGGAGAACTGGAAACTTTATAGCCTTTAGCCGTCAGGTCATTCGCAATAAGCGTCTGCAGGTTGGACATATCTTTATCCGACGTATTACGCACCTGGATATAGACGGTTTTTTCATTAGATGGCTCAAGCCATACTGTTTCGCTCATCTGGGTTTTCACTTCCAGATTACGCTTTTTGACCGCCGTGGACATTGCGCCACAGCCGGAAAGGGTAAAGGCAGAAAGTACAACAGCCGCAACAATTGTTTTGTTCATTAATTAAGATCCTTCGTAATTTTTGATATCCAGATACTCAGATTATTCAACGGAGAGTATCGGCAGGCAGAAGTGGAACTTTAGAGATAGAGAAAAGCCTCGCTAACTTAGCGAGGCTTTATTGATGGAGATCAATACAACTTAGACTTTCTCTAAAATGTTTGAGATTTTTTGTATCGCAGGAGCGAGACCATATTTGGAAATTTCGAAACCAATTATGTAATTAAAAACGAAAATTGAAAGGACCATTATAATAGGTGTCGAAAATAGCATTATAGGATAGAAAATGGCGCTAATGTTCGCTAACAATACCAAAGCAGTCATGGTCAACAAGCATTTCATGGCCACTTTCCTAAGCGCCCTCATCACTAAAGAACGCTCTCGGACATGTATGGGAAGACTTAGATACATAGCAACTTGTGGAGCAAACATTATGACCTGAAAGAAACCAATTACGACAGTACCGTAAACTGGTATTGCACTAAAATCTTTAAATAAGAAATAAAGATTTGAGACTGATAGCAGGGGTCGGCTATTTGATAAAGCACAAATCTCAACAAAAAAAATGGCACTAATTAGCACGCATAACATCGGAGCCTTTGAACACAAGGCAAAGCAATGAGCAGTTGTTGGCGGCACTCTGTCTTCATTATCAAGAGAACTAACGATAAATCTAACATCGTTGTTTATATCTCTATAAGTCGCACTCATTAGTTACCTACCTTTCGCCTCAATTCAGATATCTTTTTCTCGTTACTTTCAATTTCATTACTATTCAAAATTGAAAGATGTTCCTGTTTTAATTTTTCATTCTTCATTCCAATGTTGAATTGTGCCCCAACATTTTCCATTTCTCCTTTTAATATATCACTGGATGCCTGAACAGTGGATTCTTTTTTACCTATTTCGCCAGCAGATTTGCTGATATTTCGCTCATTAGCAGATCTTTCTTCTGCCACTTTCTGAGCCAGTGCAGTCTTACTTGGGAAGGTAGTGTTTTGCGGCATTGGCATCCGGGTCTGATTGTCGCTGTAATCCTCAGCGATATCCCGCCCCGGAAGCGTATTGCCGCTCACGGAAGGAAGCGAACCACGACCCGGCAATGGACTCCCTGCCAGTCTGGCATTATCCTCCGCACGCTCGTGTCGTGGTGTACCCGGCCGCACCTGCGTGTCACGATTGTCTGCCGTAACCACATCCCGCTGCGGAACGTCGCCGGTGGCTGTGACGTCCGTCAGGCTCTGCCGTTTGCCCTGAACATCCATTGGCTGTTGCCCGGTTGCGTATGGGTCTGCGCCTGTTGCAGGTGCATGTTGTCCTTCAGGTGTTGGTCGGGGTTGAATATTCTGGCCGGTCGTTCTCGCCTCATTCCCTTCTGACGGACTGGCCTGAACATAGCCGGGGCCGGTCCGGCGCGCCGTCTCATCCTGATGGCTAAACGGGTTAACTCCGGGACGCGTGTCCTGTTCATACAGGCCATCGCGCCCCGGCATATCCGGAGACGGATTGAATGGGTTTTGCTGTCTTCCTGCAGGTAATGACCCCGCCCCCGCCACGTCATGGCGCCCCTCCGGCATGATCTGGTTACGCCCCCGTGAGTCAGGCGAGTTAGTACGCGTTCCGGCAGGTAAAGAACCCGAAACATCCCGATATCCTTCCGGCATGCGCGGGTCAGCATTGGCAGTGTCTGCACCGAACGGACGACTTCCCACCGGGCCAGAACCTGAGAAGTCAGGTTGCCCACCTGGTACGCGCGTATCGGCGTACGGTCCATTGTGATCCGCTGGTCTGTTCCCTGCGGGTCGCCCGCCCGTCCCTTGCTGATAGTCTTCCGGCGTCAGCCTGCGAGGATTGTCTGGTCCGTGATTAAACGGTGCGTTTCCACCATTTCGGCTACCCTGATAATCCTGGCGCTCATCCACAACGGAGCCCGGACGATGCGGTTGAGCGGTGCGGTCATTTGCCCCGTTTGTCTCTGCGCGCGGGACATCCCCTGCTCGCGGAGCATGTGTATCCTGCGGGTACGCCAGTGGATTCACTCCGCCCGGCGCGGCCTGATTGTGGTCATTCACGCCGCCTGCTTCTGACGGATAATATCCGCCACCGTTAACCGGGGTCGGTGCACGTGAGCCGGGACCATACTCAGGACCTGACCCGGCAGGGTAAGGATTTGAATCCGGATACCGTTGTCCGTCCACGGGTTGCCCCTGCGGCGACGGGGCCCCCGGGTAACCTCCACCCGGTTGCACCGACGGGCCGGGGGCCACGGTGTAAGGTGTCGCGCCAGGCGTATATGGATAGTTGCCCTGACCGGAGCGGCGTCCCTGACCGCGATCGTCTGCGTTACCGTATCCCGGCGCAGGCGTGTAAACCGGGCCTCGGTTGTCCTGCTGCAATGTCGGGGAGTCAGCCGGCAGCGTGTAAGGCTGATGCGCATCGCCCGTTCTGAGATCCTGACGGCCCTGCTGATAGTCGCCCATAATTTCCGGTGCCAGACGCTCCTGCACAAATTCTGCGGCAGCAACGCGGGCCGTGGGCGCACTGGTAAGAATGTCCTGCGTTCTGTCCCCGTACTTGGCCGTTGACCAGTTAACAAACTCCTGGGTGTAGTTGGTGTCAAGGCTGGCACTCTGATTTTGCGCCAGTGAGGCCAGGCGGCTGAGCTCGTCGCTCCGGGTCGAACTGGTGGTGTACTGCTGGTACTGACTATTCGAGTCGTTCAGCGTGCTTGCAAACTGCTGCAGGTTAGATGTCGAGGCGTTGTCTGTGTGGTTGCCCGAATCGGTCACGCGGCTGCTGGTCACCATGTCGCGGCCCTGACGGAAGTCTTCCACCATCTGGCTGTTCTTATCGTGGCGGTTGTCCGTGGTACTGGAGGTCGTGTCCTGCGTGCCGTGCGAACTGCCAGTGGCCCCCCTGACCTGACCGCCGACATTGCCCTCCACGCTGGCGCCCGTCACCCATTTACCAATTTTACCGATAGCCTGGTCGCCGCTGTTGACCTTGACATTGACGCCCGCATTCACACTGCCCTCCATGGATTTGGACATCAGTGCGTTATAGGCCTCCTGGTTAGAAATATTGTTGGCTTTAGCATAACTCTCGACGGCCGATATCATTTTGCTGGTACCGGTGGAGACATTGGTTGCCTGGCTGTTATCCGTGCTCTTGCTCAGACTGTCACTGCTGCCGGTCTGGCTCGAAAGCTGCGACAACTGACTCCAGCCGCTGGTCAGGCTGTGGTTGTAGCCTTCCAGCGCGGTCTGCGCATTGGCCTGCGATATCCGCGCCTGCTCCTGGAAGCCGGAGCTGGCCAGCTGGCTCAGCTTCATATTGACCGGCAGGTTGGACATGGCCCCTGACCCGTCGATGACGCTTTGCCCGCTGCCCGTCTGCGTCAGCGTGGAGCCGTTACTGGCCTGCCAGGTCTGCTGACCCTGACGCTGCAGCAGGTTGGTATCCATCTTGTTCTGGTTCAGGTTGTCCATGGACATGTTGTTGAATGACCAGTTGCCGTCGGCCGTGGTGGACGCCACGCCTGCCGAACCGAACGCCATCGAGCTGAAGACGCTGCCGGCCACCTGTGACCCAATGGATGCGGCACCTTTGGTGAGATAGAACGACAGTAACGGGATAGATAAAGCAAGATATCCTGCCAGGTTGGCCACATCGGAATGTTGCAGCGCCACCTGGTCTGTGTTCGACAGGACCAGCGCCGTCCCCCCGGTTTTTGACTGCAGCCAGAACGTGGCGGCATAGTTGAGGATGGCGAACATCACCGGCCACATCTGAAAATAGAGAAAACCACACACGTACAGCTTCAGCGTGTTGAGTCCGAACAGCGAGTGATTGGCGGCCGCCAGGGCAATAACCAGCGGGAACAGGCAGACCAGCATCAGCATCAGCAGCGACTGCGCAAACGGCAGCGTGCGTGTGGCCATCACATTACCTGCCGCCCAGCTGAGTCGCTGTTTAGTGGCCGCACTCTCCGTGGCCAGGTTCAGCAGGTTAGCCGTATCCGATGAGCGGGCGGCAAAACCACGTACCCCCTGACGAATGGCGCTGTTTGTGATGTTATTTTTCATCACCTGCGCAGCCGTCAGCCCGCCCTGATAGAAGTAACCGTAACTCTGCCCCATCGCCGTGGCCAGCAGGCTTGCCCCGTTCAGCTTACTGCCGTAAATCTTACTGGTCAGCCAGCCGAAGGTGGCGCTGCCGGTTTGACTGTCCGTGCCGATAAGCGTCCTGATTTGAGCCGCTGCCTGTACACAGGTCAGGAACTCCCTCCCGGCACTGGAGGTTTTGTAAATGCCCCGCAGCGGGCTGGGGTCTTTTGTTATCAGTCCCAGCGGGTCCGTCGTGTTCAGCAGCTCGTTAATTGTGTATTTATGATTAAGCAGGATGTCGCCAATCACGCAGTTTTCCACATAATCCGGCAGCATCTGGGCAAGCTCCGGGTTCTGTGTACGAATATCACTGGTTTCGGCCACAATCTGCGAGCCGAACAGCATCCCGCTTCTGGTGTACGTTACCGAATCCGGGCGGGCAAACATCGTGTCATAAAGCTGCGCGATTTTAAAACCGATACTCGTCGTCAGCGAAGCGATAGCCGCCAGGCCCACCGGCACATTATCGGTTTTCCAGACGGCGGCCGGGTCGGTGATATCAATGATCTGCACGGAGCGTTTCGGGACCAGCATAACCGAGGTTATCAGCATAAAAATTGCCAGCCACTGCACAAACATCATCGGGTTGCGGGTTTTTATAAAGCTGGCGAGCACCCCCACCACCGCGAAGACGCTGGCAATGCGTAACAGGGTTATCCATGTTCTGTTGCCCATGAGTCCCACTACGGCATCAAAGGCGGACTTCCACATTTCCCCACCATAGATCGTGTAAATTTCAAGCATCAGTTCCCCCAGTGATAGTTGCTCTGAAACGAGCCTGAGACGATGGTGGAGACCTGCTGTTGCAGGTACTGCGTGTTACGGGCAATGCCGTCCAGCGCATTCTGGTCTGCAGCGGACTGCAGTTTCATATCTGCCAGCAGGCCCTGAGCATGGATAACGTTATCGCGCAGCGTCCGGGCCGCCTCTTCCGGGAAGTTTTTTCCGGCAAGCGACAGACTCGCCTGTTTAACCAGCTCCTGCAGATACTGAATCATCAGATCCTGAGCAATGTAATCGGAGACCTGAATCAGGTAGTTCGCGCCGAAGCCCATGCTCTGGGCATTGGTGAGGTATTTCAGGACCGGTACGGACGTGGTGTTCAGGAAGCCTTTTTCCTGATCGGAGAGCGGTGAGTCATCGACCAGTTTGTTCTGCATGGACAGCATCAGGTTTTTGACCAGGGTGACCAGCGCATTGCTTTCAGGGATGGTGAGATTCACCACCACCGGCGAGAGGCATTTCGTGTCCTCGTCACAGCCGTACACTTTTGCCGTGCCGCCCCGCATCAGAACCTTGACCAGGTCGCGGTTATCAACCAGTGGCGTCAGGATGGTCACATCCCCCGCCGTGTTGAAAATAATGCTCCCGACCGCGCTCATCACCAGTTCCTTCAGCTGACGGTTGCCGCTGAACATCGCATTGCGGCTGAGCGCATCCCAGATAAGGTTTTTGTTTTTCAGGACCTGGTCTTTTTCACCGTCATCCGCCCGGTTGGTGACGCTGTTGCTCTGCCCGCCGACCGTGCAGCCCTGCCGGGAAGAGGCCCAGTCAGAGAACAGATCGTTCTGACCGGCGATGTCCTGACAGATTTTTTGCTGGGACACCTGGGTCACCGGCCATAACCCGCCGATGATGCCCTGAGCAGCCTGACAGGAGCTCATGTTTGCCGAGTTCACGTCGCTTGCCAGCTTCTGCAGGAAATCTTTTGCCTGCTTCAGCTCCGGCACCATGGTCTGTAGTGCCAGGTCAAAGGCGTACCCGGCCGCGTTACTCATGATTTGTTTCACGAAACGCTGAATTTCCTCGCCGCTTATCATGGAGAACGACCCGAGGTAGGCATCAATACCGCCGCAGCCGGCGTTCAGCGACGGTACCTGCATCGAGATAAGCTGCACGTTTTTAACCGGGTTACGCAGATAGACAGAGCCGCCGGAGAAGTACCCGGCCGCCTGTCCCTGCCAGGCCTGCGCCTGGGTGACGTTGCCGCTGTAGCCCAGGCTTCCAAAGAACCCATTAAGGTCACTGTTAACATCCGCACTGGCCGGGAGAGCAGCGACGCCCCCCATAAATATTATTGCGGCGGTCAGAAGAGGTTTAATCACGGGCCACCTCCGCTGATGTCTCGTCCGGGGTCCGGCACTGCGTTCGTTTAACAAACCGGGACAGAAGCCAGTCAAAACAGCACAGACTCACCGTCGCGGTCACCAGAACCGTCATCGTGCCGGTCTCCAGGGCGCGTAACATAAACACCGGATAATGCAGCATGGCAGACAGTACAAAGAGCTGATTCTCTGTCAGTGTGGGGTCACCGGCGACGTTCGCCCGCAGCAGACTGCAGGCGGCATTCGCGTAACACACCTCTGTGACGAACAGCGCCATAAGCAGAAGCAGGGACGCTATCCACCATTTTTTGACGTACTCCCTGACCGGAGGCCACGACCTGGCGGTATCCCCGGTCAGTGCATCAAACCACGCATGAAGTGTTTTTTTCACAGTACGTCCTCCCGGTGCGGTTCAGTCGTGCAACACTGACGAATGACGTAATGCCCTGTTGCAGTGGCAATAAAGCCGCCGCTCAGCGACAGCATCAGCAGCACCGGGCAGTCCTGCAGGATGGTGACAAGCGTGTCAGCGCTCATGGCCCGGACAATACGTCCGGCAAGCAGGCCATAAATCATGGCCGAGGTGAGAAAGGCGACCGCGAAAAGCAGACACGCCTGCTCGGAACGCGATAACGCATACATGGATGTAGTCATTTTGTCGTCCATTTGTATTACTGAGGCGTCAGCTGCGCGTTAGCGGGCAGTGGCGGAAGATATTGCGGGTCGGTCTGATCAAGATCTGCCTGTATAAGGCTGGCGTAGCGGTTTTCCAGCGCACCGATATCCATCACCCCCTGCGTCAGGGGATAGGCGCGGAGCGTGTGCACGTTAACCACAAACGCGGTGGGCGTGGCAATCGGCAGGCCGTTCCCAAAAAACGTCATGATCTCATCGGCCAGCGGCGAGGCCGGGTTGGTCTTGCGGGGGATCATGGGGACCGGAAAAGACAGATCGCCCCCGCCATCAAGCGTATAGGGATAGACCCGGATGCTGTGGCTGTCGGCCCAGCGTTTGATCTCCGGGTCGAATTTCGCGCTGTACTGGCAGTGGGACTGCATAAACAACACCACGGCGTAATCCTTCATACTGACCTGACGGCCATCCGCCAGCGCCATCATCTGGTCGCTACGGGGAGAGGCGGCGGGTGCGGCATCCGGTGCCGTCGCGCTTTTCGACGCATCGATGGCGGCCAGTTCCTCTCGCACGCCGGCAAAGGTCAGTACCGGTACCAGCATCAGAAGCGCGGCCAGGTGGTTAATTTTCATGGCGCACCTCCGGGTCTGTCGGGACCTCATGGCGATGACGCCAGCCATCCCAAATATTGTGCAGAATCAGCGCGAGGGCGGCAGTCCAGAGGGCATAACTGGCCCAGGCAAACAGGCTCTGGGTAAAGCCCGGATAGGCCGCGACCATTTCACGCAAACAGTTCAGTACCACGCCCCAGAAAAAGAGGCCCAGTAATTTGGATAAGTGTTTCATGTTGATCCTCAGAAATTAGGTTTAAAGCCGGTGGAGACGTTAAGGAAGCGTTTTGCCAGATCGTCCTGGGTCATAAAGCCCCAGACCAGGGGCTGGAATTTACGGCTGCGCGGGTCGACCAGGAACAGCGCCGGGAAATGGCTGATGTTCATTGTCTTACTCTGCCCGTTGTCCGGGCGGGACGCCGGCAGGGAGGGTGCCACCTGACCGTCGACGCTGACCGGGATGAGGGACAGCTGATTGGTTTTCGCAAAATCCGCCACCACACCGGCCATTTGCACATCCACCGGGTCACTGCCCCGGTAGAAGTAGAACAGACCATACTGCTGGCCGAGACGGGCAATCGCCTGCGCACGGGACTGCTGGTCCCGCCCCTGCACCAGAGGGGCGGTGCTGTTGTAGTGCGGGAACTCCAGGTTGTAATCCAGATCAGGGTTCTGCAGCTGGGTGGCCGCGAACGACTGGCTGAACATGGAGGCCCGGTCAGTCCAGAACTTCTGCCAGCGCAGGTACGTGGCGGTGTTTTCCTTCGTCGGATACAGAATGGCCCGGTTAAGCGATTCTTTCGTCACCGCCTGCAGGAACTGCGCCTGCTCCACGGCCGTCATTTTGCTCAGGTCGGGCACTGACGGCGGCGGGGCGGGCATTTTCTTCTGTTCCGGGGGCGCAGGGGGCTTTTTGGGTTCGTTGTACCAGGACCACCCGGTAAAGGGGGGCGCGGGGGTGACGATGTCCTCTGCGGCCCGTGCCGTCAGACTCAGGGTAATCAGAAGCACAGCGGTGAGGCACCTCATTTATTTGTGCCTCCCATCTGGTTTACCTGCGCCGCCACCCTGTCTTTCGCCAGTTTTGTCATGGCTGAGGTGTCCGGGATTTTCTGATTTTTCATCAGGTCCTCATAGAAATCAGCGAAGTTGATAAGGTCGAAATTGATGGCCTGCAGCTCCGGCACGGTAATGCCCCGGCAGTCCGGGTTGCCGCCGCTGCCAAAACTGACGTGCAGCTGGTCACGACGCCCCTGCTCCTGAATGATGCGGGCCAGCTTGCCGGTGAATACGCAGTACACCTTGCTTTTCTGCGTGCAGACACCCAGTACCTGGTGATCGCAACGCTCGCCGACGCTCACCGTCACCTTCTTCGCTTTGGCCTTGCCGATAGCCATTTCGTCACTGTTGCAGGCGGCAAGGCCCGCATCTGCGCCCCAGCCTGAGTCCTTGCAGCAGTTATTGAAGCCGGCAAACGCCTTGCGACAGCTCATCGCCTGCCCGGAAAACGCGCGGACATTGATTTGATCCTGCTGGTTTTTGACATCCTCTGCAGCCGAGGCCAGACCCGCCAGTTTTGCCACCGCCGTATCAAAGCCGCTGTCACCGGCCCCGTTCGTGGCATCGCATTCCCCGGACTGGCAGATGTATTCCCCGCCGCATACCAGACCGGTGGACGAGTGAACGGTCTGACATTCAAAGTTCACGGTTTCGTGTTCGCAGTACGCGCCGGTTTGCTGTCTACAGGTGGTTCTGTTCAGCGTACAGGCCGGATTACTTTCCAGCGACCCGCAGTTGCCCGGTGACGCCGGATAGGTAAACCACGTGTCGGTGTATCCCCAGCAGTCGCTCCAGACCTGATAGTCGGTGCCGTTGTTGTTAATCGTCCGGTATCCACCCGGAGACGTGCACACAGAGGCGGTCATGTCCGCGTGATTTTTATCCACGGCGCAGCTTTCAGACCAGCTGACGGACGGTTCAAAATGCTGCTCCCAGGTCACCACTTCCAGGAAAAGAGTGATGGTGGTGTCTTTCAGCACACCCTCCGTTAACGCTTTGGTGACCGCATTACAGTTCTGCGTACAGAAGGAATCCGATGTCAGTACCATTCCCGCAGTAACCGGCCCCACCAGGTTGGCGGCAAAGGGGGTGTCAGCCTTGATTTTGAAGCTGTTGCCGAGAAACCCGCCTTTCATCTCCATCTGGTTGATGGTTGCGCTCGCACCGGTGAAGGTTATCCAGGCACTGGTCACATTGACGGTCTGTGGCACTGTGAAACTGAACCGGGTGCCGTCTGTCACCCCCGTCACCTGGATCGTGGACGTGGTCTGAACCGGCGCGCTCATGCCGCCGGAGGGCTGTGCATCACGGCTGCAGGTCTGTTCCAGCCAGACATCACGCTCACAGGTAAAGTTTTCAAACGTCGATTTTGACACGGTCGTTTGCGTACACTGCGGGTTGCTGCCGTCCATGACGCCACCGGACCCCGCCTCCGCATCCTTACCAATGGTGATAAACGGCGCTTTCGGATCGATGGCCGGCATCGGGTTTTTCGTACTTGAATCCACCACCGCCTGCCCTGCAGCACTGTTGCCCAGCGCGGCCTGCCCTTTGTCGCTGAGGCCACCGTCTCCGCCTGTCACCCCCCCGTAATAGCCTTTTTCAGGTGGGTTCGCGGTGTAACCGGGAATGGCACTGCTGACGCTTGAGGGTGTCTTCAGAGCCGACGTTCCCTGTGATGCACTGCCCTTGCCATAGCTGGCACCGGCATTAAACGCATCCGACTTTGCGTCAGCGTGAACGATGCCGGTGAACAGCATCATCAGCATAACAACCGGTAATTTCATCGGGCGCCCTCCAGTAAGCGACGGGCCACGCCTGCGCAGTCACCCTTTTCTGCCACCTTTTCCAGCGCCTGCGTCAGTGACAGACTGCCCCGGATGACATCACTGTGGCCGGGACAGTTCACAACCAGCGCCGGCACCACGGAAATGTGGTAATCAGCAAACAGCGTCGGGTCTATCTGCACGCCGGTGTTTTTGTTTTCTTTTGATAACTCGTACATCACGCTGGCGGTCTGGCGAAAATCATTATTGACCAGTCCCCGGATAGTGGCCGGAATGTTGTAGCGGGCGGCGTCCTGCAGCATGGGCGCCAGCCCTTCACGGGGTATGCCGAGGCTGACAAAATAAATGGCGTCAAACGTCTTTTTCTCACCGCGCGCCTGCGCGGACATACCGTCCTGAATGCCCTGTTGCAGTTTCTCCGTCAGGCTCTGCTGCGCCGGCGGCAACGTCATGGTCTGACCGGACAGGGTGTCTTTAAATTCCTGCAGCGCCTGTTGTTGCTGTTTCATCCACGCCCGGTCTCGCCCGTTAATGGAAACCTGATCGCTGGCAGCACAGACAGACATGCTTAAGAGCAGGCCGCTGGCGAGCAGGGCCTGAAGTGGGCGTATTTTCATGTGTGATCCCTACAGAAAGACGCAGTTACGTTTGCGCCACATCAGATAACCAAAATTTTTCTTTGATTGCGGAGAGTTGTGCGTCGTCCCCCAGAGCTGGGTGCTGGCACCGAACGGATGACAGTTGTTCGTCTCGGGGTACATATTCACCATCTGGTATCGCCATCGCTCTTTGGGAATGATGGGGGACGGATACTGGAAGCAGACGGCGTTATCGGCCCCGACGGAGTTCATGACCAGCCCCTCACGGTGCATCTTGAAGGCCATACGTTCACTGACCAGCAGTGACGACTCCAGGGGCGAAAATTCACCGCTGGTATACCCGGTAAAGGGGTACATGCTTCCCTGCGCACCGGCACACCAGAACAACGGTGAAAGCGGCAACCCGGCAGAGCTGGCCGCCGCATCGGCCGCGCAGGCGGCCTGCGCGATAAGGTTGCCAAACAGGGCCGCCTCCGGGTTAATAATCATGGAGAGCGTGCTGTCATTCCACATCGGGTCCACTTCTGACAGGTAGGCAATATCCATATCGCCGGTCTGCATACAGCCAATACTGGTGATGATGTTCAGCCAGAAAATCAGCGGATATTTGTACCAGTGAACATGGTAGAACGCCCCGGCGGCAGGCCGGTCACTCTGCCCTGCTGTTCCGGTACCGGTCCGGCCCAGATCGATTTTGAAGCCGCCCATGTTCACCATCACACCCGGTTCGCGGGTGACGTCCGTCATGGCCATCGGCTCCCAGAAACCAATCGCCAGACCAATGCGGTAAAGGATGCCCACCGGGCAAATCTGGATGGGCGAACCCGGATTATTTGTATCGGGCTGCGGCCCGGAGGCTAACTGGATACTGCCGAGCGTCATGGGGAACAGACACTTCCAGCAGACATCAGTGATGGGATTCACCCAGCGACCATCGCCGGCGTTGCTGGCACTGGCGGTAGTGGCCGGCAGCGCGGCACCCAGCAGAACGGTGACCAGCAGCCACAGCCTTACTGCTCTGAACATGACGCCTCCCGGCAGCGGAACCAGATGCAGCATGGTCCATCGTTTTCATCAACATACACGGCCCCCATAAACCATCCGTCCCCATCAGGGACCGGCGGAGACCATAAGGCGAATAAGGCGAAATCGGCCCGTCGGAGCCATTCAGGTTCGGCAGGCGAACCGTTGTCGTCGTCCTGATACACCAGGGCATCTTCAAGCCCCTTGCCTGCCAGCCAGTGCTGGTACTCCCTGTCCGCGACATATTCGCGGTCGTGATAAAACGCCTCGAGTGCCGGGTGACACCAGTAGCCGTCCCGGGCACGCACAACCGGCAGCGGCCCGATAATTTCAGGTGTGGTCATAAAATCCTCGAATTAAAGCGCGACGGCCACCGGCAGGCGGGGGGCATCAGAGAAGGGGAAAGTCAGCGTTCAAAGCGGTCGGCAACGGCCATAATTTCTGTTTCACGATCTTCCCGGTTCATTTTGAACAGGGCCTGTATCGCCCCGCGAATAATGTGGGACGGGGTATAAAGCGGGTTATCTTTCAGAATTTCATTCACCTGATACAGTGAAACATCATCGTGACGGATGGAGGCGACATGTGTTTTAGCGCCCCGTGGCCTGTCGGGGTTTTTCGTCATGCGGGTACCTTGTTTTTATCAGTGTTAACGGGAATCGGAACGGCATTCGGGCTGAGGCGGAGCGGAGTGTAACGAGCACCGAACAGCCTGAATGAAGGGGCGATTGAATCAATGTACGGAAGACGGGGTATATGCCTGAGGGGCGTTAATCGGGGAAACGCCTGTTCACGAACCTATCTCCTTTGCATTGCCGTGTGCATCACGCGGAACAAGCGCATTGTCCGTATAATTCACAAAGAAGGCGTACCCGGAATCATCGTCGTAATCGGCCCCCTGCTTTTCTCCGTTCCTGATTTGCCTCACTGCGTCCAGGTAGAACGCAGTGCGTATTTCCTGCCGGGAGGTTGTGATTTCCTGCACAAACACCGTGACCTGGGTTCTGAAGGTTGTCCGCAGGCTCTCTTTCTCCTGCTCCACACATGGAGGGAGTGTCGTGCCGGCGGCCTTCGGGAAAAATCCGGGCGGTTCATCGCTGTTACGCAGTCTGACTTCATATTCAACATCAGCCGCATCTGAATCCCCTGCCCGGAAGGTTCCGCGTCTGTAGACATCTTTCTCCTCACCCTCTGAGAAAGCAGGTCTGTCACCGACATGCCCTGCCATCGCATCCAGACACGGCAGCAAATCTGCAACCGGCATCAGAACGCCGCCGCGCACACGCACCTCTACCTGTATCAGGGGGTATGACTTGAGTTCCCAGTCAGACCTGACGGGCGTGAGGTACCAGTGGCGGCGCGCGCAGCTGGCAAGCATTTCACGCAACATCTTTTTGCCATAACCACTTTTCCGGGTGGAGGCGATCAGGTTTTCAATGTCGTCAGGGGTCTGATTCGGTGCCCAGAACAGCTCCCGGGCGCGCATCAGGTTGTCGGCCACCTGCTCCTCGCGGTGGGGGTGCATTTGTACGCCCTGTCCGTGAAACGTCAGCTGGTAACCTGATTGTTTCAGCGCACTCTGTAGAGCGGTAAGCATGTGCTGAAACTGGGAAAGATTGATTTCCTGCCAGATGGCCTCGGCCGTCCGGGTATCATCCAGAGAGAGAGGCCCATCGGGTTGTTGCTGCCCTGTTTTACAGGCTTTCACTTTCTGCGTGCGGGATAAAATATATGACACGAGATTCAGAACAATGACCCCAAGGAAGAGGGAAAGAAGCACCGGTTCAGCTAACGTGGATTCTGCCAACTCTGAAATGGTCATTTTCGGTTCACCTGCTTGACCAGCATCACGTTGACCAGGAACGCCGGAAAACGCTCATCACGCTTTTCCGTCTGCTGCACGCTGATGCCCGTTGCGCGCTGCCAGCCCACAAATGCCTTGCTCACCAGTTTACTGGCCCATCCCTCCAGTTCCGGGTAAAGGGTTTTGAGCTGGTCGCCGCTCATCCACTGCGGCTTCCCCCGCCCGTTGTTATCGCTATCCCTGGACATCGTTGTTGTTGTCATTTTCTGGCTCCATTAACAGGAATTTCTTCAATTTTCAGCACCCGGTCATCGCGGGTCACGCGCACCGGGGTGTGTTCAAACCCAAACTTCGTGGTCAGTACGCCGGCCTGGTCGAAATAAATACGCTCGTCCAGCGCATCACTGGTTTCCTTGATGTTTCCGTTGACCAGGATGATTTTGAAATTGCCGGCACTGGCCAGCTGCGGTTTCAGCCACGCCACCTGGTCGCGGTTGTCACCGTCAATGAAGTACAGCGTCTGGCTGAAAGGCACCTTATCGAACGGGTTTACCCGGTCCCCCTTGCGGGCGATGACGTTGCCTTTCATGTCGGTGATGGTTTCGTTAACGGTGAAGGTCGGGTCGTAGCTGAAGGTGCGGTAAGTGATGGCGGGCGTCAGCCCGGCCACCGGAGGTGGCCTGACCGCATTACGTTTCACACGCTCAATGGCTTCGTTTTTAAGCCTGTCCATTTCACCGCTCTCCTCCATGGCGCCGAGGCGGTTCTGGATGAAGACCAGCATGTCCTGCTCTGCCGGCTCAAACACATTTCCCCATGTCCCCAGGTCTTTCGCCCCCGTGCCGGCAGACAGCACCGCCAGTGTCAGTGCCAGACACGTGAGACGTTTCATTTCCCCTCCCGCATGGCGCTGGCGACGGTGTTCTGGATTTCCAGGGTGATGTCGCGCTGCTCACTCACCACTGCCGGGGCCACCAGGATGATGGCATGATGCCGGGTCTGCCAGTCCGAGAGGCAGCGGGTCAGGGCCGCATTAAACCGTGCCACGCGCACCTTTGCCTGCTGTTCATCCAGCGGCAGCTGGGCTGACTGCTGCAGGAAGGCGTCCATCGTGCCCTTCATGTCGAATGTCACGACTTCAGGGGTGCTGAGTCTCACCGTTGCAACGCTGATGGCGGCCATCACCGCCAGCATTGCCGCTCCGGCAAGCGCCGGTATGCCCCACGATGCCAGCCGGTGTTGTCTGCCTGCCGGTTTACTGCCTTTCGGGTGTATCGTCACTCCGTCACGGACATCGTTGCCCGTCAGTTCGGTTTCATGTTTATTCTCTGTCATGCGGCCTCCGCCCATGCTTCAAGCTCTTTCAGCTCCTGACCAAACTCTTTCTCTGCCAGCAAATAGGCTGCTTCTTCCGGTGTGGCCCCGGCCTTCTGCAGTTTTTGCATGTAGGCAAAGTCCTCGCCGCGCGAACTGAACATGGCGCGGGTGACGGGGTCCACAAAGAGCCGGTGGAACGAACTGTATTCACCGGCCGTTATCAGCAGGGAGCTGTAACCCGTGGCACGTGCCGGCTGGAAGTATTTGATGACCTCTTTTTCCATCTCGCTGAACTGATCCGGAAACTCGGTGAGATACTGGCGGAACGCTTTCGCATCCTGCAGCAGGGTGATTTTGGTGGAGCTGTTGTTCCAGGCGGCTTCCGCCTCTTTACTGGCGCTGAAGTCCTTGATGCCCTGGGTGATGGTGATGAACGCGCCACGGTGACGGCGCACGGTACGGTAGCCGGTTTCGATAAACTTCGCCGCGTGCGGGTTGGAGCCGCTCAGCAGACGCCAGGCTTCATCGATGATGGCCACTTTCTTCAGGTCACGCGGGCTGTGGTACATTTTTTCCTGAATCGCCAGAATCAGCGAGAACAGGATGGCGCTCAGCAGCTTCGGCTTGTCTTCAAGACTCAGCAGTTCCAGCACCGCGAAGCGGGTTTCACCGTCGAGTGTGGGGTTGTCCGCGTTGAAGTATTCGCCGTCCGCGCCCCAGGTGCAGTAGGTCTCCAGCAGCATGGCAAGTTCGGCCAGGCGGGCAATGATGGTCGGCTTTTCTGCATACCTTTCATTGACCTCATCACTGATGAGGTAGGCATAGACGTCATCAATGCGGGTCCGGTTGCCCTTCCTGCCCCACGCATCCACCACAGCTTTCTGCAGGATGGCTTCACAGACCGCGTCCAGCGGCGCTGCGGGGCTGGCCAGTACGGTGAGGAGCCTGACAATCCCCTCGGCTGACACGTTAATGTCATGCACGTTGGCAAACGGGTTGAAGCGCAGCTGCGCACCGTCCAGATAGATACCTCCGGCCTGATGACAGTAGTTTTTGTAACTGTCACCCATGTCGATAACCCAGGCGAACCCACCGGCATTGAGCACATCACGCAAGATACCCTGCACCAGGAACGATTTACCCGCCCCGGAGGTACCCGTCACCGCAATATTAAAGTTGGTGGAGCCGTTCTCCTCATCAAACATGTCGAAAAAGGCTATCTGGTTGCGGTAGGTCGGCAACGGAATGCCCCGGCGGGACAACTGGCGTTCCCCGACCACCGGCATCAGGTTGACGGCGTTGAAGCTTTTGGCGCGCAGCGTGGCACCGGTCGCTTTCAGGTCTGCCCACATCCCCTCCTGCATTACGAACGGGAAGCCGGCGAGCCAGTTACGCATCTGCTGGTACTGGATGGTGGCCATCTCCAGTTCGTTCTTGCGGAACACGTTCACGGCCGCCAGTTCACAGGCCAGCGAGGCCTGTTCATCGTCCGGGGTAAAGAGCGTGGCGTTAAAATAATAGCGGCAGAGCGCGATTTCATTGGTGCTCAGCTCGTTACGCATGTTGTGCCATTCCTCGGCCGCCTTGCGGGTACCAGGGAACAGGTCTGCGTAAGCCGTTTTCGCCTTTTTGCTTAAGTCCATATCCTTGCGCAGCGCTTCACTCTGGCTTTTGGTCTGCTCATCCAGCTCCACGGTCCAGGTGAGCATAAACGGACAGGGAATACCGAGGTCAGGGAAGCGCATGTTCTGCAGGTTGTCTGCCCCCTGCCAGAGTGCGAAACGCTGGGGGTTTTTGGTCAGCTGCATATTCACAATACGACAGGCCGAGGCCGGTTCGTGTTTCCCCGTGTCGGTATTCACCCCTTCCGGCAGCGACAGCTGGATATGTGACGGTCTGACCTTCAGGTCAATGCCCTGATCGACCACCTGGCGGTTGAGGAGTTCTTCCTTGTTCCAGTCGCCACTGGCCGTGGTGACCTGGGTGTGCCGGTAGTTGGTCAGTTCCCGCATGACCGACAGGAAGGCACTCGCGGACGTGTTCATTGTCTCAATACGGGCGGCTTCCATGGACACGCGAATGGTGTTGCGGATAGCGACCAGCTCATCACAGGTGCGCTGCGAGAAGCCACCTTTGACCTTCTGGCCGTACACGATAAATACGCGGTAGTTACGCAGGTACAGGGGATAGTCACGCTTGTTGGCCAGACCTTTGAGCGCTGAACGCTCCCAGAAGGCGCGGGTGATTTTGTTGAGGTGCCCGGCCATCTCCCCCTTCCACATGTCGCTGCTCACCCCCTGCTCAATACGCCCTCCCACGCACTTACTGGCGGTCATGATGACGGTGACGGGTGTTTTGCGGGGCAGCTTTTTGCGCAACATGTCGTCAAGTGCGGCAATCACCTGCTGGTTCGCGCCTGGCAGCGGCGCGGCTTCCATAATGAAGCCGGCCGTGGAGTTATTAATAAAGAGATCGGTCACCTCATCGTAATAACGCCAGGGCAGTGCCGACGTGAGGGAGGGGTAATCCCAGCTCTGCTGCAGGTTGTTTCTGGCGGCGGCCGCGCCATCCGGGTACTGACTGCCGCGAACCAGTGACATCAGACCATCAAGGAAACCACTCATAACCGTATGCTCCCGTTCTGCTGAAGACGGCGGGAAATATCCCGGATCATCTCCAGCCGCTGCTCACTGCCCCGGATACCGTTATCGAGGACAAATGTAAGGGACTCTTCTGCGCCGAACGCAGGCGGCAGCTCATCCGGTGCCAGTGGCTCACTGCGTGCGACGGAGAACTCTTCGGCGAAACGTTCGTTGCGGTTCCACTGCATCGGGTCCCGGCGGGGTTGCTGGTTGCCGGTGTGTTTTTTCATTCCCCGCCCTCCCCGATAACCCGGAAGCCTTCATCCCAGCGGGATTTGCTTTTCACGAACTCCACCACGGCGGGCTGATGAAAGTTGTCGTCAGTGTCAACCCACGGGGCAATCCAGAGACGCTGAACATCATCCGGGATACGCTGCGCCGTCACACGCCCTGCACCGGTATCCGGCCTGAGCGGTGTGATGACAGACCCGGGCCGGGTGAGCGGCGTGACGGGTTTACTGAGAGGTGAAATGGAAGCAGGTCGTGCGGCGAGCGGTGCTGACGAGGAAACACCGGTTGCTGCGACAGAAACGGGTCGGGAGGGATTCACCACCGGTGCCGTGTTGTGCAGTGCCGGGAGGGCTTCACCCGCAGGCTTTTTTACTTTCACCGCGTTGTCGATGTCATCAAGGCTTTTGCCCTGGGCGGCGAGTTTGTTGGCCTCGGCCGTGGTCAGGCATTTGTCGGTGGCGGTTTTGTTGCAGTCAAAATCTGAGTTCATTCCGGCGCAGCCGGTCAGCGCGCCGCACAGCAGTGCGGCACCCAGTAATTTATACATGGATGTCTCCGGGAAATGTTTGATGAATATGAAACGAGAGAACAGGGTATGGTTAACGCGGGTGACGAAGGTTTATACGTCAGACACCAGTGATTTGCCTTGCTACTTTAAACACGGGCAGTGCGGATGTGGTGCACCCCATACAGAGCAGGTACGAAGAAAGAGGTCAGAGTAGCTATTTCAAAACCCAACAGTGGAGGCCAGAGGACTTGCCCTTTAGCAAGTATGTAGAGAATCGAAAAGACGCTATACACCCCCCATGGCATGGTGGCGGAAATCGCTGTCCAGGGTGTGTCATCAAGGCGGTCAATATAAATGAATGCCGTGAAAAACAGGGCGATAATGGCGACAAGCACACTACCCCACCATGTGCTCCACCCGTAGTTCAGTATGTCTTTGCTTATCAGGTTGGCCAGGACTATGAGTGCCAGCGTGTAGGTCAGGGCCGGTACAGTAATCCAGAGCAGTGACCCAGGCGCTTTTTTAATCCATTTCATTTAATTATAACCTCCAGTCATATCGTAAGTTGAAGTCAATAAAACCAGTAAAATCGACGCTGCAATGGCAAGACTCATCAGAATGAGGTTGTGGCGTATGAATGAACTCATCTGCCCGCCTGATTGCCGGTTGAAGTGATGTCTCGCCCGGTAAATGTCGACCCTGAACTGCGGCACGGTCGTTGAAGTCGGGCGCGGCGCTCCACTTCAACCCATTTCCCGAGCGTCTCTTTCCGGAGTTCACCGTCTGCCTTAACTGCCGCCTGAAATGCGGTAAATGCATCAATATTGACAGGCTGGTAGTCGTTGAGGTACTCATCAATAACAGGTGGCCATTCAGTATCTTTTGAAAAAACGGCATATCCAACCATGCTCAAAAACCCGCCTGCGGCTAACGGGAACAGGTCATGGTAAATCCAGCTCAGTATTATTGAGGTGGCTGCGAAAAAGGCCATTATCGTCAGTGCCAGCCAGTTTCCCCCTGGTACCTTGTCCCTGCACCAGTCCTCGTAACCCTCGAAGATGTTGATAAAGCAGTTATCGTTTTCCACCTTCGTCAAGTCATCATCGTTCACTGTTCACCTCTTAATTAATGGTATCGCCCAGGCGCAACTGACTGGCCTGACGGAGCACATCATCGGGATTGATGTTGCCGACCGATGTGGTGCTGGTCGTGGTCGTGTGCTGGTTTTGCGGCTGCGGTGCAACAGCATTCTGCGCCTGCTCACCGGCTTTCTGAGCCGTTTCCTCCAGTTTGCGGGCTTCACTGTCCTGGCGGGTTTCAAGCTGGAAACCTTCCTGGAACACCACGGTCACCAGGTTTCCTGCCCCGATGTCGATGATGGGGTGATACTGCTCCGCGCGCTTGATGAAGTACTGGCTGAGTGTGTCGGAAGCTTTACTACCTCCGCCACCGATACCCTGCCCCAGCACATCGCCGGCGCTGACTCTGGCTGTTGCGCCAAGGCCGACTGCCGGTGTGGCGGCGGATTTGACCCCTTCCCCAATACCAGAGAAGAATCCCGATGCGCCGGCATAGCCAACAAGCATGCCGTTACGCATAACTGGCGTGCCTTTGACTCCCCCTTTGCCCATGTAGCTCACGTGACCCTTGAACTCCATGTCCACGCTTTTACCGTTTTTGAGGTTGCAGCTGATGCTTCTGGTGCGCACCTCACCGCGTTCGCTGGAGATATCCCCCCAGATTTCACCCGTGACAAAACAGCCGTCCATATCAAACTCTTTATTGTTCGGCATCTGTACTTTGCCCTGCAGGCGGAGGGTGACGGGTTTGGTGTTCTGCTGACCGGTGACGCTGGCGTTGGCGTCGGCCCCCTCAATCATGATGGCGTTGGTGAACGAACCGGAGGAAATCCAGGGCAGCGTGGTGGGCTTCTTTTTCAGCTGGTCATACTTAAACGTGGTGGTGCTGAGGCCGCCAGACATGCGCTGGCCGCTCCCCTGCGGGTAAAATCCGGCACCCTGCGCATTCGCACCGCTGGCGGCAGGTGCGAAGTTCGGTGTGACAGAATACTGCGGGGGTTTAGTGGAGCCGGCAGCAACAGGACCCGGCAGTGGTGTGCCGTCCGGTGCAGCAGGTGGTGTCTGCTGGCCGGTTGTCGTGTTGCTGCCGGGGTTGCTCTGTTGCTGCTTCAGGAGGTTCTGAATGTCCAGCTCCTTCTGTTGCATTTTGTTCTCGAAATCGAGTTTGCTCTGGGCGAACTGTTGTTGCAGGATGGCCATCTGCGATTCAAGCGCGGAGGTCTTGGCCTGCTGTTGCGACAGGGCTGACTGATTCACGCGTTCATCAAAGGCGGCGGTCACGGCACCGGCCATGTTGGGTACCGGAGCGGTCTGCCCCTGCTGCGCGGCACTTCGCTCATCGCCGTACATCACAACGCCTGCGGTTGCGGCGGCCCCTACGGCGCATATGATGCCGAGGATGACCATCTGCCGTTTACGGGTCAGTGAATTTATGCTGATGCTCATTTACCTGCGGCCTCCGTGTTGTCCGAGAAGACAATCCAGAGGTATCCCTGTCCGCCGGAATAAAGCTGGTTCTGGCTGAACATGACGGCACGGACCCCTTTGCGCCAGAAATCACGTTCGCGCAGGGAGAGGGTCACCATGCCGGGGTTGGTTATGCGGTAACGCACGGCCCGCAGGTGTTCGCCGATAATCTGGCGTTCCGGGGTGAGTTTCACGCTGACGGCGGGTGTGTACGCCGGCATACGGGAAACCGGGAATTCCTGATAGCCTTCCGGGGTTTCATTGCGCACGATGGCGCGGGAAAGGCTGACCAGTGTTTTTTCGTAGCTCTGCCCTTCTTCCCAGGCTTTCGCTTCTTCACTGGTGTGCACCGGCATTGACTGCGGCGCAAATCTCAATGTGCGCCCGTTGCCGGGTCGCGGTTCAATGTTCAGGCCAACGGACACGCCACTGGCGGTCTGAAGGAATACGGTAAAGTTCTGGCCTACAAGTGGCGAAAGAATCAGAGCGCCCTCGGCGGTGGTGCTCTGGTCATACGCTCCGGTTGGTCCGCTGATGCTGGTTATCAGTTCCCCGTCAACGATGATTTTGTTGGGGTTGGTGTTACTGAGCGCGACTGAGAATGTGGCGTCATTCTCAAACGGGATGGCGGCAGGGGAAGTGGCGGCCCGAAGGCCGCCCGTGAATAACCCTGTTGCCAGTAACACAGCAGCAGCTGCCGGTGAAAAACGCATTTTCATTGGCAGTCCTGTTATTGGATAGTGGTGGTGACCGGCATCATCTCGCTGAAATCGAGGAGGCTAATCATGCCCCCCTCGTAGCTCATCCTGATTCGCCAGGTCGATTCGACAGGTGGGAGCGTGGTGGTGATACTCCCGTTTGTGGTGGAAGAAGAAAGTATGCCTTTCACCTCCATCAGGCCCGGTTCAATTTCACGCAGTTCGCGAATTTCGAGCCGCGAGGTTATCCCTCCTTTTTTGATGCGGTCAGCTTCAACATCCAGCACCTTCTTCAGTACATCCCGGTTTGCGGGTGGGACATACGCCAGCAGGTTCTTTTGCAGTCCGTCGATGGTTTCAGGGCTGACGCTCAGTCGCCAGTGGGCGAATGAGGTTGCGAACAGGTTCATTGCCGTTGCGTCAGCACTGGTGGCATCGGAGGTAAAGGGGCGGTTAAACCCCATGGGTGTGGTGATGGTTTTCTGGGTGGAGTAAAAATGCCAGGCCAGAGAGCCGGTGATAACATTGCTGGCCGCCAGGACTGCCGATAAAGAAGTCAGTCCCAGAAAAGCCAGCCGGATATAACGGTCGCGCGCTCCTTTAACGTTGTATTCCATTAATAATTACGCCCTCCAGTGCCGGAAACACGAATCGGGTATCTGTCGAAACGATAATTTGAAAATAAGAAAGGGAAGATGCCAGTAACAGAAATTCAGCATCCAGTACGAGCCCTGCCCTTTCTTCAGATACCTGATAAGCCACCACAGTAACGCTGCAACAATCGACAGAACCGTAGACATGTTTATTAAAATCCCGGTGACCACTAATGGCACCACGACAATAAACTCATCAATCGGAAGTCCGAGGAAGCGTTCCTGCTGGTTGAGGGTTTCCGGGAAGTAATATTTATCTTCTTCCCCGGCCATAATCAGCTCGCGATGGAGAAGCCGACGCGGGTGAAAATGATGCAGATGACGAGGCCGACAAATACGAGAGGGGAGCGAACTTTAATGAAGGTGAAGAGCGCAATAATGATTTCAGAGATATAAAACCATTTAACCAGGGATGACCCGGAACCAAACGTAGAATTTACGGTTGTGTTCTGGGATGACAGTAGGTCAGTCCCTGTTGCAAATGCCGGGTGAGTAACCAGTAATGCAAGTGCAATTAATCCTCCTGCCTGAATGAATTTCTTCATCTGAATATTACTGCGGTTTTTGCGAAATAAAGACGCTACCGCCCATCCCTTTCTGGTGCTAAGGGCATTACCTGCATTGGCCATGCTTGATTCTCCACGTGTTTACAAAGGTTGTTTGCGTAAGTGTTTGTTTACGCGGACGTTAGTGTCTCATGACCCTAAAAAAAAAAAACTGCGAGCTGCGTCACACTTTTTGGCATTATTAGGACGATTCCTAATATTGGTAGGGCATACCCTAAGTCATGCAGGTACAAGTCCTGTGTTGTCAGGGATCTATAGGTATGAAAGTTAAAGAGAATATGTGGGAGCGTCGCGGCAGGCCCCGGAAGTTCCAGGCAGGGGATGCTGTGGAGTGGCGGCTGCGCGCTCCGGACAGTTTGTTAATGGAAATGCGTATTTGCGCCAGAATGGGTGAAAGAAGTGTTAATGATGAAATAACGGCCCGTCTTTTAATTTCCCTGAATTACCAGCCGCATATTCCCGTCATCAGAACGGCGGAGGGTGAGCGGTTAATTTCACTGGCGGTTAAGTTTGAGCAGTGGCTGGATTTTATACTGGACAGAAAAAGTGACTCCGGGATCGATGAGGGTGCAGGAAATACGCTTTCTGGCGAAGCGTGGATGTGGCGGGAAGGTGAGCGCGTACTGATTCCGGGTAAAACATCCGGGTTCAGTATGCGTATTCCGCAGAATCTGGCGGACGAAGTTCGGGTGATGGCAAGGATTCACAAACGCAGTCTGAACGATGAAATGCTGACTCGCCTGATGTATTCTTTTGGTTATTTGACTGAGCGATTGCTGGATAACAATGAAGATACTCAGGCACTTAAAGTTTTAACGATGGCTTTTGAGTGGTACCTGCGGGATAAAATCTCCGAAGCGGAGAAGGTTCCGCTTCCATGGAATAAACCTGAGTGATTGCGTGATCGAAGGCTGGCAGGGTAGCCAGCCTTTTTTTATTCTTCCGCATTAACAAAGTGTGTGGATTCGGCCTCATCTTCAGCATTATTGATGGCTTCAAAACTCTGATTAAGAACAGCCTCGATATCTTTAAGTGCGTCAGCACCGCGCATATTGAGGTACATTTCAGTCATCATCGTCATGAGTATCATCATTCCCTCACGGGTTCCGCTGACTTTTTTAATCAGGTCTCTGTTGAACGCTTCCTGGTTAAATCCTTTCTTGTCACTTTTGTTACTCTTGTAAATCAGCAGGCCAAACTCGATTAACGTATTGCACATAGAGGATATATTTACCTCTCCCGGCAGAGCGCCATTCTGTATTTCAACCTGGACGATGTCACGCACTTCCTGTTCGGTTTTTTCTTTAAGGTAAATCCCTACTCGCCCCATATTTTCTCTCATCGATTGGTAGTGTCGGATCCGACACTAATCTTATTTCAGGAATGTCTGTTGCCGGATGTGTAACTCGCAAGCGTTTCTAAGTCGGAGGGAGTTTAAATCTTTCTCATGCCTTTTGTACAGTAGTAGAATCCTGCACTGCCAGCATACTGGTGTCGGATTGTACGACAATTAAGACTATGAAATTAAATACTATCTACAATCCTACGACAGATGTGCGACATACCAACACTAACAGGTAGTCGGATTGTGATACAGAGGTAACACAATCCGACTACCTTGTAGTGCAGGATTGTACGACATTTTTCCTTCATACTCTGAATCAGCGAAAATATATCAATCTATCCACCTGAATCTAAAGAAAAAATCTGCAAGACGAAGTCTTGCGTGGGGTGTGAGGTTTTTAAAGGTTAGTAAAGAGCGGCCTGATAATAAGAGAATGTGGTGTCTGTTGTTATTTCATCGGAACCCCAAAGGGGTGCATTGAAGCGCCTCCGCGCGTTTGTAGGAGGCGCTATTGATTTAAATGATCGCGAAGGGTATTTTTAAATACGCCTCGCCTGGTGCATTCCAGGCATCCTGAATCCCGAGGAAAGAAATGAAATATCTGGCACTGGTTTTTCTGGTACTGTCTTTATCCGTGCAGGCGACACCGGAATTATGTTTCGATGAAGCCGGGCGTGATTACGGCATTGATCCCATTCTGCTGATGGCCATTTCCATTCAGGAGAGCAGGTTAAACCCTCGTGCCATTAACAGCACCAGTGCCGGAGGCACTGAAGATGTCTGCGCGATGCAGCTGAACAGTAATAACTTTGGCAAACTGAAAAAGTTTAATATTACGCGCGCGGATTTGCTTAATAACCCGTGCATCTGTGTTTACAGCGGCGCATGGATTTTAGCGAGAAACTTTCAGGCATATGGCAGGAACTGGGACAGCGTGGGCATTTATAACGCAGGACCGAGACCGGAACTGATGAAAGCGAGGCGTGAATACGCAAAGATTATAAAAAGTATCTACACCGTTCTGATTGCACGTAAACAGATACTGGAGGCTCGCTCAGGCGATCCCGTGACTGCCTCGCCTTTTGATGAAAAAAATGACGTGACTACAAAAATAAGTACCAATAAAAAACCCGGCTAACCGGGTTTGTTTTTTAGCTTTTAAGCTTCGCGAATTCTTCCACCATTTTCCAGAGCGCCTGATTTAATTTGATGTCGCCATCGATACCCGTCACCGGACGTGTTCTGGTATGACGTCCTTTCTCCGTTCTGGCACGAACTCCCCCTTTAATGAGGTTTTCCTGCACAGTGTTAAATGTGGTCCACAAATCCGTGTTTTTATCTTCCCAGCGACGCGCTTCCAAAATCCGCTCAGGTGTAACCGGTGGTTCTTTTTTGTCGTACTTAATATCGAGGGCGGTATTTGCCAGCAGCAGTCTTTCGCCCTGAGTGACAGTGATCGACTTCATCATCTCAATATTTTCGGTCACGCTGTCGAATACCTTCAGCACCTCATAAGCGCCCTCGATAACCTGTCCAGTGATGTCGCCTTTGTGGGGCACGCTAATTTCCCCGAAGGATTTCCAGCACACCAGGCCATTGCTGCAAATCTGGCGAAACATGCCGGGGATCATTTTATAGCTACTCGATCCATCATGGCTGTTCAGTAATAAAATCTCCGGAGTGTCTTTCCCGGTGGAATTACAACCGCGACGCAGACGAATAAGGTGTTTTGTAAATTCCCGGCGTTCCGGATCACGCGTGCGGGACTGGCTGGCATAAAACGGTTCGAACCCTTCCTGACGTAATTTGTCCAGTAACGTAATGGTGGGAATATAAGTGTAACGGTCAGAGCGCGATTCATGTTTTTCAACGGAAAAAGCACTCGGCACAATGCGCATCAGCTCATCATTGGTGAGAGGGCGATTCTGGCGCATATATGTCGGGCGGGCGTAACGGTTTGCTAATGTGGTCATATAAATCTCCTCAGATAATTAATTAAGCGGGCAGGATTGCCCGCATCATTTTTATTTTGTTAAAGGGGAATACCGGTCAGGACGGCCAGATATCCGGCCTCGGGGACGGCGATCGCTTCCGGCCATCCTTCCACCATGATGAGCACGATTTGCATCCCCAGTGGGGCGCTACGAAGGGTTGTGATCCCGGCATTTTCCGGCGGGATATAGAATGCCGGTTGCTGTTGTTTCTCTGAGTTATCCCCGATATAGAGAAGCAGGTCGCGCATCTGGGCGCGGGTGAGCGAACTCGTTTTGAGCACGGTTTTTTTGCCCCCCATCTTCCTGGAAGATTCCTGAGCGGCGGTTTTGACGTTGACGTTATGTGTGTGCATCCTGGTTTTCTCCTCGTGATGGCTAATCCATCTCCCTGGTGAGTTCTCTCGCGGCAAAGGGCCATGTAGCGACGGCGAACGGAAAAGACCAGGGCGCGCCTGCGCGTGCACTTCACCCTGGTGTTTTTCGGACGAACGGTGCTACAGCCAGCCCTCCGCGTGAGGACACACGGGGGATGGACATCACCAGACGGACAGGATGCACACACCCGACACGACGGAACGGCGTGGCGACCCTGAAGTGGTGGCGGCCCCGTCGCCGCCACGGTGACAGCGGCGCACCCGGAACGGGGGCAGCAAGCGTGCCCTTGACCTTCGCCATCGGACACTAGCGAACAGCCCGAAACCGCGCAGCGGGTTCGGCGGAGCTTAGCCGGCGGCCTGCCGCCGGGTTAGCGGAGTGTGGCCTGACGACTGGACCGCGAAGCGGGTCAGGAGCCGAAGGGGGCCAGCGCCCTGCACGTTATGTTTTTGATTTGAAGCCAGTACATGAACAGAAAGGTCAGGATAAACACGGGAAGTGAACAGAACAGTGGAGTGAAACCACCCCGGCTAACTGAGTGAGAGAGGAAGGCAACCAGGGCAGGCGCCGAAGGCGCCCTGCCTGGTTCCCCGGAGGGGAATGCCCTTCCCGGCTTTTGCCGTTCGGGGCAGAGGATCAGCCTATTTCACCCTCTTCCATTTCCAGATGCATTTCGGCCGTCTCCAGCAGTACCCGGAATCCATCCTGTTCAGGTGTGGATATGCCGACCAGCTGGCAGAGATGCAGCAGATTAGCCAGAAAATCGACGATAACGGTTTCCATCAGCTCAGTATCACTGGCAAGCCCCGTGCGCCCGGCAAACAGCCACAGTGCCTCAGCTGCCAGGGCGGCGCGGTCGGCATTGTTCCAGATAACCGCCGGGGACGGTCGTGCGGACACGTTCGCCGCCAGATCCGCCAGTTCAGACGCCCTTACAGACTCTACGCAGATCACACCAGCGGATTGCCCGCCTTCCCCCATTTGTGTGTCGAACATAACGTTTTCTCCTGAAGGTGAGTGATGAGGCCGCCACTGCTGGCGGCCCCGGTTATTACGCCTCAGCCTCCATCAGGGCATGAACGGTGGACATGAAAAGCGGCCAGTACTCAAAACGCAACGGGCGCATATGTGCGCGTTTTCCGGCTTTCAGAGCATTTACAAACGCGTTCGCCTGTGCGACGATTTGCGGGTCAAATATCATGGATTAGTTCTCCAGTTTGGTTTTGATGTGGACAGCACCTGGTACGTGCAGTCCGTTGATAAAGCAGGGTTAACCCCCTGCTTTTTTCATTTCTGGCTCCTGCGGATTCACGGCATATGACGTTCGGCCGCCACGGAGTCAGCAATGTGTTTTCGTGCAATTTCCCACGCGGCCACCCCGGTTTCACCGAACAGGTTTTCCGCCACTGCCCGTGCCTGAATCCAGGGCTGCATCACGCGGAAAGACGCGCGCGGTGTTTCAGTGCTCCAGTCAGTGATCCCCGGATAAAGCACGTTCTCTGCCATACGCAGCAGCGTGCCCAGCACCTGTTCCGCCCGGTGGGACGCCAGCATGCGCGTTTTTTTCAGGCTCTCCAGATACGTCAGCAGACCCTGTTGATCGCTGACAGCTAATTCCATACGGTTTTCCCCCCATCTTCCGGCGGTTTCTTGAGCGGCGGTTTTGACGTTGACGTTATGTGTGTGCATCCTGGTTCTCTCCTCTGGTGATGGTTTATCCATCTCCCTGGCTGGTACTCTCGCGGCAAAGGGCCATGTAGCGACGGCGGACGGAAAAGACCAGGGCGCGCCTGCGCGTGCACTTCACCCTGGTGTTTTTCGGACGAACGGTGCTACAGCCAGCCCTCCGCGTGAGGACGGCAAGGGTGATGGCCTCACCGGATGAACAGGATGCACACACCCGACACGACGGAACGGCGTGGCGACTCTGAAGTGGCGGCGGGGCCGCCACCACGGTGACAGCGGCGCACCCGGAACGGGGGCAGCAAGCGTGCCCTTGACCTTCGCCATCGGACACTAGCGAACAGCCCGAAACCGCGCAGCGGGTTCGGCGGAGCTTAGCCGGCGGCCTGCCGCCGGGTTAGCGGAGTGTGGCCTGACGACCCGGCGAAGACGGGGAGCCGGAGGGGGCCAGAGCCCTGCCCGTTATGTTTTTGATTTGAATCCAGCACATGAACAGAAAGGCCAGGATAAACACGGGAAGTGAACAGAACAGTGGAGTGAAACCACACCGGCTAACTGAGTGAGAGAGGGGGAGGACCGGTGCGTCAGCACCGGCTTTCCCCGGCACGCAGTGCCGCCGGGGTTCCGGCCGTGTGGCCTGCGGCACCGTGACGGATACTGTCTGCCGGAAGAACGCCCCTGGCTGTGCATGTCAGGAGCGTACGGACGCAGCGACCTGTCAGTCCGGCTGTTTCACGTTGTACGTGACGGTGTAATCGTCATAACTGAGATTACCGTGCAGCTGCGTGAGCCTGACCACGTTTTCTGCCAGACCGTTCATTGTCAGTATCCGCTCGATGCCTGCGTGAATGTCTTCACTCTCACTGAGCGGAAACCAGAGGTTGCTGTTGCTGCCGCTCAGGAGTGGGTGGCCGCAGAAATGCACCCCCCGACCCTGTTTTGTCTGGCAGACCGTGACGGTCATATCCACACGGCTGCTGTCTGCCGATACGGGATGGCCATACTGTGCTGTCGTTTCCATGATGCGCTCCTGCCTGTGGTGATCCGGTTTGGGTTGCCCCTGCTGCGATCTGCAGGGGCGGCGTTATGTCGGACTCAGCGGATAAACTGCCAGTGGCAAAAAGGATTCACTTCAGCGGCTTTCTTCAGATGCGTTCTGGCGTACTTCTCCAGCCCTGCCTGCTCGCCTGCAAAAATGTCTCTCGCGTGATCGTTCAGCACCCCGGACGCGAGATACACCTGGGTCGTCTCGTACTCGGCGTCTTCATCAGGCAGTCCCTCATCAAGACGATTAGCGCAGTGCACCACGCGCGTGTCATACGTCTGCGGCACCTCCCCCTTTTTCCGGCTGCACACATATACCGTGACCACCAGTTTTTCCTGCGGCCTGACGAGCATCATCTCGATACCCGACCTGACAATGTTGTCACCGAACATATTTTCTTCCCTGATGAAACTGGCGTATTTCAGGTATTCAATCCCCATATCAAAACACGTGCGTATTGCGGCGGTGTTTATTTCCGGGAAACCCGGAACAAAGACGCTGCGGCGATACCCCCGTGCTGCGCGTTCCCGGATATCGTCAACGTCGTGGTGTAATGCCGTTGGGTTTTCACCCCCTGTTTCGGCGGTTATGGTTGCGGCGGTTTTGCTGTTCTGTGTTTTCATGCTGGTTCTCCTGTGTTGGTTACTGAAACCCTGTTTCGGTCGGAATGGCGCGGCAAAGGGCCAGTAGCGACGGAGGATGAAAAAGACCAGGGCGCGCTCGCGCGTGCACTTCACCCTGGTGTTTTTCGGACGAACGGTGCTACGACAGTCCCGACGCAGCCACCGCCCGGAACAGGCTGTACCGGCAAGGAATGAGCAGGAAAACAGACAGGACAGTGCCCCTGTCGTCAGAGGCCGCGGGCGGCCGGTGACAGCGGCGTCCCGGAACGGGGCAGCAAGCGTGCCTTTGACCTTCGCCATCGGACACTAGCGAACAGCCCGAAACCGCGTCTTTTTGCGGGTTCGGCGGAGCTTAACCGGCGGCCTGCCGCCGGGTTAGCGGAGTGTGGCCTGACGACCCGGCGAAGACGGGGAGCCGGAGGGGGCCAGCTTCCTGCTGGTTGTTTTTCTTTTTTTTGCGGTGCGCTGGCGTATGCTGATCCTGCGCAAAAAAAGCACATCTGTGGGCATTCTCATGTCAGAAAATGAACTCTCCGAACTCAGCGAAGAAGAATTGTATGACGAGGCCTGCAGAATTGTGGGCCAGTGCTGCCTGATGCTGGCAAATAACGACGCAGAGACAGACCGTTTGCAGCTGGTTTACCAGCTAAAAAGGCTGTACTGGAAAATCATGCTGTTAACAGAGGAATCCCACACCGGAATTCTTCTGGCCATCGAGCAACTGGAGACAGCGGAGATGTATCAGGAACGGACGGGAAAGCGGCGGGAGTAGAGGGGAAGCGCCGGAGGCGCTGCCACCCTTCCCCGTTCCCCGCAGGGGAACAGTCTTTCCGGCGTGATGATGCGTGCGGTGGCAACCGTAAAGAAAAGGGGGCTGCCAGTCGGACACTGACAGCCCCTTGTAAAGGCGCTTTCGGCTAGCCTGGACTCCATCAGCCCTGAAAAGGCGGGGTTTCCCCCGCCTCCAGGTTGCTACTTACCGGATTCGTAAGCCATTAAAGCGGCCACCTCCCTGCTTCCGTCTCTGTAGCGAATTTCGCAGAGCGATTTTCGCGTCAGCCAGGTGAATATCAGGAGCGTGATACACACGATCAAGACACACCAGATGAAAGAGTTCCGTGGTACCTTCATAGCTTACTTCTCCTTGCCTTACGGCAGGTAAGCGGCTAATCTGTTGGTGTCTAGTCATACAGATTAAGCCTCGGGTTAATTGAAAAATTACTCGGGGCTTTCTGCTTTTTGCACCACAACACGGTAACAAACCACCTTCACGTCATGAGGCAAAAAGCCTCAAGCGCCGTCGCTATTATACCCCGATTGTCGCCATTTTCGCCAGGACACAACTGGATAATCAGCCAGTTATCTTCACTTATTTTCCGCTGAAATAGTCCGGGCGTGCCGCCAGTTCCTGTGCAATCAGTTCCTCTGCAAACAGGGGGGCACGTTTGTTGATGCGCCGCTCCATATTGCGCCGCCGTGCAGCTGCCTTGCGTTCGGGTGACCAGCGTTTGATCTCCCTGTCCGACAGGAAGTCGATGCACACCGCATAGCCGCTGCAAAACTCATGCTTTGCCAGGACTTCGTCGGGTATCGGTGCGCCTGCGGGCACCGTCATCCTGATAAGCTCCGTCTCACCCGGACACGGCACATCCCGCAGGCTCCAGCGCACAGAATACATCCACTGCATCAGCGTCACCCTTGTTTCATATCCGGGAGTTTATTGGGCAGACGAAGAGAATCCAGCCATTGATCCTCATCTGACCGGCCTGCCAGTGGCACGTCCATCTCTTTAATGATGAACCACAGAGGTTGACCGGAATACATCCTGTCACACGGCAGACCATGGAACCGGCTGCTCCATGACTGAACCATGTTAATCAGGTCATCGTCATAAAGACCCTGCCTGTCCTGGCGTTTGTACCACGCAGTCAGTCCGGCTGGCGTGACGAACGCCAGGTCAATTTCAGCCTGGGCAACCTGAGTCTGATAACGCCGGCGTTTCTGGTGCTGCTCCTTTTCCCGCTGCCGGCTGCGGCGCGTAAACGCCACATCGAAACGGCGATTTCGCCGCTCACGCTCCCGGAATCTGACCTCCGGGAAATACAGATCCACGGTAGACCCGGACAACGGCATCGGACAAACATCCCCACGCGTCTCAACCAGGCGATCCAGGGCTTCAATGTATTTATCCTTGTTATAACCGTCCCGGCTGCCCGGCTCATACCCTGACGTGGCGCGCATGACATCTTTCGCGGTGATCCGGCCTGATTGTTCATCGCGCAAGCGTCTCAGCAACGCCATCGCCCAGGGGAAACGCCCCGGACGTTTTCCCGCTATCAGGGCCGACTCCACGTCAATGATGGCAAGCTGTACGGCCTGCTGAAACGGATTAACAGCAACCAGGGCAAACTGATTTGGGATCATGCTGCCACCTCCCCTGCCAGTAAATCCACCACGGTCGCGGCAGTGCAGTTAAAGCGGCTCATCCCGGCAACCTGCGCCAGCAGGTTGCTGACGGCTTCCGGTTGCAACTGGTCGGTGTGGTGCAGAAAACGCAGCATCGAACCGTCTCCGGCGAGCAGAAACACCGTCCACTCCGGCAGCGCCTCACCGGGGCTGCAGACACAGAGGAAAAATTCCTGACTGTCCTGCGGCGCGTAACGCAGCTGCACCGGACTCAGGCCGCCAAATTCAGTGCGGTATTCGCCGTTCACTTCCCAGCCTGCCGGGGTGGTCAGCAGGCTGATAACGGAATCCGTGAGCACACGGCGATACTCGTCACCCCGTTCGCGTACGCCTTCAAGCTCGGCGGGGATCATCATATTCAGGGACTCAAGCGTGTATTTCATCGTGATGTTCTCCTGGCTGCCCCGAAGGGCAGCCGTCTCCTGTTATGCGGCGTGGGAAGTATGGGTTGCGGTGTCAGTGGTGTCGGTGCGGTCTTCGGCTTTTGCGGCCTGCGGACGGGTCATCCAGTCAGGTACCCAGCGCGTGTCTGCCAGAGTGTCCTCTGCAAGCTCAGCGGCATCGGCTTTTTTGAGTTTCATCAGGTCACGGGCGCGCCCGGAGAATCCCGCGTCGTGCACCGCTTCTGAAATCTGACTTTGGTGATGTTGCGGAAATAGTTTTCAGCGGTCGGTTGCCACCAGTCGTACAGGTCGATATCGAGCGCGGTTTCGAGCGTTTCCAGTGGGCTGCTGTCGGTGCGACTGTTCGCCCGTTTCTGCTTCCCGTCGACCGCCGTGGCAACACAGAAGGCCAGCAGTTTGCGGACATCGTCGTCAGACCAGTCGAGCAGCCAGGTGAAGTCCTGTTTCCAGTTCGCCGGAAGCGTGGCCTGCAGTTCGTGCTGAAGGGCCAGCAATGCCTGACTTGCTTTGCCTTCAATGCCTGAAGGCGCATCACTTCTCATTACCAGTGTCTGTTCATGCAGATTGATACGCAGCGGGTCCTGGACATTCATGCACCATTCCCCGTCAAACACCTCGCGGCAGAATTTCCAGGTCAGTAGAGCCATCGCCACGTCGGGGGTGGAGGCCAGCACGGCCTGAACAGCAAGGGTGCGCTCCGAAGACATAGCCTCGACCAGTGTTGCGGCGTAACTGTCGGCGCGAAGCACCGGGGGGCGCATCGTGATCACGTCACTCCGCTCACTGTCGTTCGTGGCGGTGCTGCCGGAGACCGTATTCGCCGCCGTCTCCGGTCTATTCTCCACTTTGCCGAGGGCGCGCTGCACTTCCAGTTCCCCGGTGGCACGGTTGACGGACACCGCCACACCCAGCCCGGCCTTAAATTCCGGTGTTAACTGTCGCTTCACTGCCGCCGCTTCAAGATCTTCCAGTTGCTGCTGAAGTTCATTTTCATCGTCGTAATTATCGGTCGCCTCGACAGCGTCACTCAGTGTCTCGTAGCGCACCTGTTCTTCCGGCGAAAAATCCGGTTCCGGCATCCTGAAACACCAGGTTCTGTTGTCCGGGGTGTATTCACTGACCCGCTCGATACGCGCCAGACTCCAGCCCCAGCCTTCTTCCTGTTGCAGGCGCAGCGCTTCCCGTTCGAGTTTTTCCAGGGCGATTTTTCTGACCAGATAGTTGTCTGCCCATCCGGTAGCTTCCTCGCTAAAGAGATCACGGTTCAGCACTCCCCCCTGAGCTTCATAGGCTTCCAGGC
Organism: Phytobacter cepae; assembly: GCF_054165735.1. NCBI lineage: Bacteria > Pseudomonadati > Pseudomonadota > Gammaproteobacteria > Enterobacterales > Enterobacteriaceae > Phytobacter > Phytobacter cepae. The sequence goes on along the minus strand of NZ_JBREIF010000002.1, from coordinate 15,031 downwards.
CGATAAAACGAAACAGTGGGGCATCTGTGGTCATGCTGTCGTTCACGATCTTACTGCGCAGGTATCCAGTCGAGGGAGATTGATGCCCATACTGACTTTTTGCTGACGTCCAGATTTCCATCTGACGTTCGTGGGAATCCGTCAGAGACAACGCCTGGCACTGCTCAAGATTAATGGCATCTTTCGCCAGTTCCTGAATCAGTTCCGGCGCGAGGTTCGCGAGTTTCAGGCAGCGCTCTACATGGCGCACGGAGTAGCCCAACTGGTCAGCAATCTGTGCGGGGGTCTGACCGCTTTCAGCACGGGCGCGGAAACTGATCAACTGCTCAGCCGGGTGCATGGCTTTGCGTTGCATGTTTTCGATGTAAGAGGCATCTTTCGCCAGTTCGACCGGGATCGCTTTTACCGGAACAAAAGGCTGGTCTGCGGTGATAAACCCTTCCTGAACCAGCAGTGCCGTGGCGGTCATGCGTCCGCGCCCCCCGACGACGCCGCGACGTCCGCCAGGCAGGTTGATCACAATCAGATTTTGCAGGATGCCCACGGCTCTGATGGTGGTCGCCAGGCTTTCAATTTCTTCCTGTGTATGCGGGATCAGACGAGCGTTAAATTCGGTATCGGCCAGGTCAGCAAACGCCACCATTTCCAGCGGGGATTGTGCCAGTGCCGCCTCCACGCTGGCGGTCTGCGCGGCAGTCGCTTTACGTGCGCGGGTGGATTTAGCAGGTGCTTTTGCCTTAGTATTGGTGTCAGCCATGAGTGTTTCCTCTTAGTTACGTTGATGGCGATGCCGTGACCGGATTGCCCTCCGGTCACGGCGCTAAAAATCTGTTATGCGTTATCAGTTCGCGCCGGGTGTGCCGCCAGCGCGGCAAATGTCGGGTACTCTGCAAGCAGTTTCAGCACGGCCCGTGCCGCAGTAACACGTTCATCAGCCTGCTTCTCATGCACATCCAGCGCGATGGTTGCTTCTCTGCGCACGTCACGCAGTTTTTCGTGGCTGCGGGGGCTGAACAGGACAGCCTCCTCCCCTTCCAGAATCTGCCAGCGGCGGCAGTCGTTAAACCGGATATCCACCTCCACAAATTCAATGACGCAGGTGTCACTGAGACGAATACGCAGCAGCGGCAGCACGTCAGCGGCTTTACCCAGTTGCGGCTTTTTAACAACCATTTTCAGGTTATGGATGTGCATCTGATAATCCTCCTTACGGGACAGGTGAGTGCGAAAACCGGAGATGAAGCCGGAAAACCAGGTGACAGCGTGATCAAGACGCGTGAACGTGTGGCCATAGTGGTGACTGGCCTCCTGTTCACATGCGACGCTGTAATCAGCGGCATCACGCGCCGCAGCCAGCAGACGACGAAAAGGAGATTTCGTTACAGCCTTATGGTGTACAGACGTGTTTTTCCCCCATCTTCCGGCGGTTTCTTGAGCGGCGGTTTTGACGTTGACGTTTTGTGTGTGCATCCTGGTTCTCTCCTCTGGTGATGGTTTATCCATCTCCCTGGCTGGTACTCTCGCGGCAAAGGGCCATGTAGCGACGGCGGACGGAAAAGACCAGGGCGCGCCTGCGCGTGCACTTCACCCTGGTGTTTTTCGGACGAACGGTGCTACAGCCAGCCCTCCGCGTGAGGACGGCAAGGGGGATGGCCTCACCGGATGAACAGGATGCACACACCCGACGCGACGGAACGGCGTGGCGACTCTGAAGTGGTGGCGGCCCCGTCGCCGCCACGGTGACAGCGGCGCACCCGGAACGGGGGCAGCAAGCGTGCCCTGCCCTTGACCTTCGCCATCGGACACTAGCGAACAGCCCGAAACCGCGCAGCGGGTTCGGCGGAGCTTAGCCGGCGGTCTGCCGCCGGGTTAGCGGAGTGTGGCCTGACGACCCGGCGAAGACGGGGAGCCGGAGGGGGCCAGCATCCTGCACGTTGTTTTTGGGTGATCGATTATGGCTACTAATATTCACCGCCACCGCCACCGCCACCGCCACCGCCACCGCCACCGCCACCGCCACCGCCACCGCCACCGCCACCGCCACCGCCACCGCCACCGCCACCGCCACCGCCACCGCCACCGCCACCGCCACCGCCACCGCCACCGCCACCGCAGGGTGAACGTCATTAAAACCAGACTGGTTCGCAAGGATTTTGTGCAGATTCTTATTGAGGGAGGAACGAGCAGCGCCGCAGACGAAGTCGCGAAAAACCTCGCTGCGCCGCAGATACGGGGCAGTCTGGCGGAATTCACTGATAAAGGCCTGGCGCGTCTCCCCCCGGATTTTGCGGGCAGGAACGGCAGCAGGCCGTGTCAGGGAAACTGTCAGGTCCGCGCCGGGTACCGCTGGCGTGATGGTCATATCCAGTGTGTCGAAAATTGAAAGTTGAGACATTACGCCCCCTCCCCTGGCAGCGTGCAGAAAAAACGGTCCATGGGTGCCGCTGCGGCAACCGGATGGCCATCGACCGTCCAGACCTGCAGATAGTCCGGCCCTGCATTCCAGAAGGCCACGTGTTCCTCACTCCCTGCAGGCGGGGTGAACTCATCCGGGAAATGAAGCCCGGACACGGTCAGGACCTGGTCATAGAGGTCCATGACCTGGTCTGTCGTTAGTGATGTTTCTTTAGATTCTTTTGCTGCGGTGTTGACGTTTCGCTGTGACATGTTGGATTTCCTCCGGGTTAAATGATGTTTCTCTGAGTTCCTTCGCCGCATAAACAGGCAACCCACGCGGGGAAAGTCAGGTGCAGGGAGAACGTCAAAGCCGCAGCCCGGAGCCTGCGCAGGGACCGGGTGCCGGCGTTCAGCAACGCGACCCGTGCAACTGACGACCGTGTGGGAAAGTCCTGTGCGGCAAAGGAACAGAGGAACACCCGGACCAGAGGGGAACAGGGCACAGCCCCGGCACGCCGCGCGTGTCGGCCACTGGCGTGCCGGCGAAGACGGCACAGTGAGAGCGGCGCGGCCGCAGGCCGACGTGAGCGCATAAAAAACCCGCCAGGTGGCGGGTTCTTGAGGCGGGTCAGGATAATGCGGTGAGGATTATTTCTTTTCGTCTACCGCCAGGGTCAGTCCAATGCACATAAGCGCCGCGTAGACTAGTTGCAGAATGATGGTCACCGCCATCGGCACGTTATCCAGGAGCACAAGCGGGATAATCGCCGCACAGCTCAACAGGATCATGTAGGACCCGACAGATTTCATCCGGGACGGTATCTGCTGTTCCGGTACGCCGGCTTTGATAAGCAGCTGCCCGGCATGGTGCTTAACCCGTGAAGTAAATGTCATCCAGGTCTCCTTATTTTTTTTGCCCAAACATTGCTCTGGCATTCTCACGCGTTTCATTGCCCGTCCGGACCTGTGCCGTCTCTTCTGTCACCGGTTCTGACACCGGCTGCCCTGCCGGTTTGCGGTTAACAAGCCCTTTCATCTCTTCAGGAAACACCGCCTGCATGACAATGACCATTTCTTCAAAGGTGGTATGTTCATTCAGCAGCTCGGCCAGCATATTTGCCAGCCGCGGGTCCTGTTTACGCAGAGCAAAACCTGCCAGCAGCGTGGCACGCCATACCCGGCCCCGTTCTCCCTGAGGTACCTTGTCTATTTCGTCACAGACAAAACGCTCGGCTTCGTTGCTCTCGGGATTAAGGTAAAACGTGATCTTGCGACGGGTATCCGGTTTGTCCATGTTCTCAGCCAATTTCATGCATGCCATTTACCAGGTCATACTGCGGGCTGGCGCTGACGAAAAATCGTTCGTCACGAAGCCCACAATGTTTTCTGACCGCATCAGCGATGAGCTCTGCACCGCCGCCAATAACCATAACATGAGAGTATCCGTTAAAGCTGCTGATCGGTTCAAGAACCCGGGTGATAAGACGCTGATGTGACTCCTTCAGCGCCGTTCTGACCAGCTCCAGACGTGACAAATCGTTAATACGCTTACTCAGGAAGGCCTCATCACGCCGGTTGATGATGATTTCATCGGCAAGAAGGCTACTGCTTCGGGTACGTGCCATGCTCAGCGCAGCACGAACGTCCTGCGTCATCAGCGAAACGCCCAGCTCCGGGTTGCCATAAATGCGGGAAATGCCACGCATACGTGACATAACATGAGAAATGTCGAGCGTGGTTCCCCCCAGGTCGATAATCAGGAGTGAATCCAGATCGTCCATGTCCTTTACCACGCCGTAGCCCGCCGGAATAGATTCCGGCATAACCTCCACACTGCGGATGATGAAGGTCTGCCCGCCATTCAGTGTCACCGGACGCATCAGACTGGTCTGCTTGCGGCGAATATTTTCCTCGCAGGGCTGATTGTCACGGTTGTAAAACTCAGCCAGCGGCAATGTCACGACGATATCCACCTCCTGAGGCGCGATACCGGATTTAAGGAGCGCATGGTGAACGGCCACCACATTCACATCGCTGTACTGCCAGGCCACATTGGTGGTGACCAGCGCATCCGCGCTGATAGGATCAAACGAATAGTGTTCGCCGTTGAATGCATAATTAAACACCGGTTCCGGACCAAAATTCACCGCCCATTCCCGTTTAAAACTGTTGGGGCTGATCAGCTGTTTGATCTCATTACCCGCCGTCCACTGCATTTTTATATTGGTGGAGCCATCATCAATGAAAAATTTCATGTGCATTTCCTGTGAGAACTTGTGACGTTTTCAACCCCAGAAAGAGAATAATCCGAGATAAACAAGAGAACTAATTACCATGATACCTCTCACGGGCTTCAAAACAAGAAAAATATGAGAAAAATGAGAGATAAAAAAGGGATTTATTGAACATAGATGTGGTTCTACTGATATAAGATGAGGTGAGCCAGCAGGGGTCAGCACTGCCAGCTGTTGATACGCCACTGCGCGGGTTTGAATAATGAGATAAATGGTTCGGACGGAATCGAAGCGCAGCTACAGTCGCAGAACTGCCGGTAAATCCCGTCCTGTTACGAGATACCGCCGCCAGTTAGATATTCCGCTGTTTTTGTCCAGTTCTGCTAGCTGCGTGGGATCTGGCCTGGTATATTGCTAATAACGATGCCACCGATAGGGTATGCCCTATGACCGTAAGGCTTTATTACAATGCAGCAGATGCACGAGCCAGAGCGAGCAATGAATGGCACGCAGAGTGGATCAGTAAAAACGGCTTGAAAGCTCGCCTCTGGACTGAAAAGGCGATCAGTAAATTTCTTGGTACACCGCTCAATGCTGGCCCGGTAAAAGCCTGGAAGTTAAAGGAAGTGAAAAAGGTCGAAGCGACACCCGCTTTTAGAACATGGCTGGAGCAACGCCGCGCATGGCTGATTGCACGGGGTAAACTACCCGCTGATGCTTCTTAGCAGAGAGAGCAAATAGTACATTAAAAGTGCCGTTATACCGTCACCGCCGGTAATTTTTATATAACAGTTTGGCCGCGACCATTCAGTACTTTTTTCTCTTTTTGTTAAATTTATCATTCAGAAAATGAAACTCCTTCTGAAATCTTCGGCGAACGTCTTCGAACGTCGCCTAATATCGCCTATTCTCTGCTAAATTCGCCGATCTCCGCACTATGAAATCGATTCACGACGAAAGATCATTAAAAATAAACATTAAAAATCAACGAGTTACATAACTCCGGACTCTACGTAAATCCATATTGCCGCAAGATATTTTCCCTGAAAAATAATTCGATATTGAGTTGGATCAGGGATCATCTTCCCGCCATGTAATTCTATAATTTGAAACATATAAAACATCCTTATTGTTAGTTAAAAGTGCCGTTATACCGTCACCGCCGGTTATTTTTATTGAACAGTTTGGCAGCGACCATTCAGTACTTTTGTATTGCTGGCATTCGGTCAGTTGCAGCTGCGCGTTTTTCTGCTGGCACTATCCGGCATCAATGCGCGCTGCGGTCGCAGAACTTCCGGTAAATCCCGTCCGGTTAGGTAATTCACCGCGCCGCTGGGCAGTCAGGTGATTCTGTCCAGTTCTGCTGGCAGTGATGGATCAGCGCGGGTAAAATTAGACCAGACTAGCGTTCTGAGAGGTTATAATGATTACCGTAACTATCAGCGAGGCAAACAGTCATCGCAAATGGACACACCGCGCCCGGACGAAGGACGCACTGACCGCCATCATCCGGGCTATGAACAAGCATTTTCCGCAGTCGCACAATTTCATCCCAGATGATGTAGATAATGCCCCCGTACTGTTTGCGGCTGTAGCCAACACTCCGGGCGTGGAAGTAACCGGTCATATCTGGAAACCTATGTGGCATAGGGGAGTTCTCTGGAACGTCAAAGGTACGCCAGTGACAGTTACTCTCCATTATACTTCCGGCTAATTCTCGAACCACATTGGACACTCTGGTTTTTTTGTCCAGTTATACCCCTCTTATCCCCCGTTTCTGTGGATAAACCCTATCAGCTAGCAAGCGCAGCTTACCGACAGACAATTCCCTGCCCTGGCGCTCCTTTAACCATTCTCGCTGCATGAACGGAATGCACCACGCTCATGGTCACCATGACACTATTCAAAATGTGTTACCCGGAGAATGTGTCTGAAATTAAATATTTCTCTTTTAATTACAGCCCCTTAAACGACATAACCACTAATAAACTTGAAACCTCAGTAAAACCAGAAATAATACTGTATATAAATACAGTATAAAAAGGAGGTTTCTATGTTTCGCTTTATTCCCGCAGCAATCAGTCCTGAGTTCTTTACCGCGCCGTTGTTCACGGAACGATGCCAGGCCGGCTTCCCCAGTCCGGCTCAGGACTATGTTGAAGCCGAACTGGATCTTAATGAGTTCTGCATTCAACGCCGGAGCTCAACGTATTTTGTCCGGGCAATCGGTAACTCAATGACCGATATCGGTCTGCATTCGGGTGATTTGCTTGTGGTTGATAAAGCGGAACAGGCCCGCCATGGTGACATTGTTATTGCTGAGGTTGAGGGTGAATTTACCGTAAAACGCCTGTTACTGACTCCCCGACCTGGTCTGCAGCCGATGAACCCGTCCTACCCTACTCTCTGGCCTGATCCGGAGCACCTGCAGATATTTGGTGTGGTGACGGCGTTTGTTCATAAAACACGTGGACACGACTGATGTTCGCCCTGGCAGATGCAAACAAATTCTATGCCAGCTGCGAGAAGGTTTTTCGCCCGGATTTGCGAGAAAAGCCCGTACTGGTTCTTTCAAACAATGACGGCTGCTGCATTGCGATGTCCATAGAGGCAAAGCGCCTGGGCATAAAAATGGGTATGCCCTGGTTCCAGATAAAACAGATGCAGCTCCCGGAGCAGCTGCATGTTTTCTCCAGTAATTATGAACTGTACGCCAGCATGAGTAACCGGATGATGGCACTGATGGAAGAGCTGGCACCGCGTGTGGAGCAGTACTCCATTGATGAAATGTTTCTTGATATCCGGGGAATTGATGCGTGTATGAGCTATGAAGAGTTTGGTCTGCAGCTGCGCAGGCATATCCTCAGCGGAACGGGTCTGACCATTGGCGTGGGAATGGGACCGAGCAAGACGCTGGCAAAAAGTGCACAGTGGGCATCCAAGGAGTGGCCGCAGTTTAAAGGCGTGCTGGCACTGACGCCGGCTAACCCGCAGAGAACGGCAAAATTATTATCGCTGCAGCCAGTGGAAGAACTCTGGGGCGTGGGGAGCCGGATAGCGAAAAAACTTAACATCATGGGCATCACCACTGCGCTTCAGCTGGCACAGGCTAATACCGTACTTATTCGTAAAAATTTCAGCGTCGTTCTCGAACGTACGGTCCGGGAACTTAATGGCGAAAGCTGTATAGCTCTGGAAGAAGCGCCTCCCACTAAACAACAGATCGTCTGCAGTCGTTCATTCGGGGAGAGGATCATCACCCTTGAGGCTATGCAACAGGCGGTCTGCCAGTATGCTGAGCGCGCTGCCGAAAAATTGCGGGGTGAACGCCAGTTCTGCCGCCATATTTCAGTTTTCGTTAAATCCTCGCCGTTTGCCGTAAATGAGCCCTACTACAGCAACGTCAGCAGCGAAACACTGCTGACGCCCACTCAGGATACCCGGGACATCATTGCAGCCGCGCAGAGGGCGCTGGAGCGAGTCTGGCGGGACGGGCACCGATATGCCAAAGCAGGCATCATGCTTAATGATTTCTCATCCACCGGCGTTGCCCAGCTCAATCTGTTTGACGAACAGGCCCCACGGCCGCACAGCCAGGAGCTGATGAAAGTCCTGGATACCATCAATCAGACCGGCCTGGGACAGATTTGGTTTGCCGGCAGAGGCACTGCCCCTGAGTGGAAAATGAAACGCGAGATGCTGTCACCAGCTTACACGACACGTTGGAATGATATTCCGATAGCTAGGATAATTTAATCTCGGTCCCTTAAAGAGCAGACAGTGCTCGCCGCAGCCGAACGACCGGGCGTAGCACGCGAGAGAGCGAGGAAGCACCAGGGCGTCAAATTTAAAATATTCTCGCAACGCCACTGTATTCATATTTTTATGGCAATAAAGAACAATTAAAGGGAATTTATACTAGTAAGAACTTTGATTTAGGTTCGCAGATGGCTGATTGGGACCACGGTCTCAGATGGGTGATTGGGACCACGGTCTCAGATGGGTGATTGGGACCACGGTCCCAGATGGGTGGTTGGGACCACGGTCCCAGATAGGTGGTTGGGACCACGGTCCCAGATAGGTGGTTGGGACCACGGTCCCAGATAGGTGGTTAGGACCACGGTCCCAGTTGAGTAATTGGAACCGTGGGCTGAGTATGCGATTAGGGATAATTATCCGGTAAAGAACAAAGCTAACAAATTTAATGAGAATGCTTAGAACTCAGAGAATTTAGTAAATTTTCAATTTGCTCAATACAGTGTGCGGGAAGTTTAGCCCGATCTAAATTGAAGGTAACTTTATTACCTTTATATTGAGCACTGGCACCTGGCGCAAATTGGCGTTTAACTACAGAGTGATTAATAGACTCTTTTCCGTCTTTCAATGCGTCTAAGAATGATTGAAGGATATCTTCAGATTCCAACAATAATCCTGCTTTTTTCTTCTCGGATAGTACAGTTGTAATATTCAAAAGCAGCTCTTCTTTTCCCTCAAAGCTTTTGAAAAGTGATTCTCCTGAGCGTGCAGACAGCTCGCCAGGATGAGGGAATAGGGCGACGACTTCTTTTGGTAGCTTCGCTGTAGCTATACAACGGCTTATGATCTTTCTTGAGATATTTTCGGCTTCAGCCAGTGCCGAAATGTTCCCATCAAATTGAGTTATAAGTCGATTCTGATAACGTTTACCACGCTCAAAAGCACTGGTTGGCCTGTAGTCATTCCCTAATTTACTTAGCGTATCCATCTGCTCATCATCGAGCTCACCAACAAGAATACGATAATCAGTGTTCGCTAAAATGGCTGCTTTACGACGTCTGCTGCCATCAGCCACTTCAATACTATTTTCATTCCTTCGTCCGAAGGCTGGAGTTTGTTGCCCTCCAATTAAAAAAGAGGGGATCAAATCATCAAGCGCTTCTTCAGTTAATAATTCCTGATCACGCTCGTTTCCAGCCCATACCTGTGTAGACTTCTCTATTGAAGTTGCAGCGATAGTTTCAAGCGTAAACTTTACGTCTTTGCCGCATACAGGAATTGAAATGATGTTACCTTTGGCCATCGCACCTACTCTTGCAATAAGCGAATCAACCATTGGAGCTGCAGGTACATCATTAGGGGAGGGATGTGAAGTTGCTGAAGCAGCTTTGGGAATAATTGGCGCGCGTTTCATCATCTCATCTCCCAACGAGGCTTAATCAACCGGTCAAAAATCTCATTACATACAGGTTCCCATATCGCCAAGGCATTTCGCCATGCCCCTGTAGATGAACGCTGATCAATAGCTTGTTCAAAGACAGTACGCATACGAATTTGACCTTTTCCGACCTCGTCAGTTTCGCGAACAACATTTTTCAATACCATGCCACCCCATGCATCGCGAATCTGCTCTTCCATCCAGGGTGATTGAGAACCATTGTTGTTGCTATATTTTGTTAAAAGAATTCTGACGTCAGGTTCAAACCCCTGTAAATCAACGTTTTTAAGCAGATCTCTGAGCATGTCAAAAAACTGAAGCGCAGATGTATAATCGAATAATTCAGCTGGCGTAGGTACGATCAATACGTCTGCCGCACATACAACATTAATTGTGCCTATACCTAAGTTCGGAGCACTATCTATAACAACTACATCGTAGTCATGACCGACTGTTTCGATCGCTAGCCTTAGCATCATGTGAGGATTGGTAGGTAATTTTCCATCATCGAAGCGGCTCATTAATTCAGTTTCAATACGATGTAACGCAAGGCAAGATGGGATGATATCAAGCCCAGGCCAGCAGGTAGGTTTAATTGCGTAACTTGCTTCATCACGTTCGCCAAGATAGAAGGGGAGCAATGTATCTTCAGCACGTATATGAAGATCGGGAACCCAGCCATGGTACATAGAGGCAGTGCCTTGTGGATCATTACCTTCTACAAGAAGTACACGCAAACCTTTCAGAGCTAAATCTTGAGCTAAATGAACTGATACTGAGGTTTTATAGACTCCTCCTTTATGAGCAGCTACTCCAATAACTGGTGGGAATGAGTCTTTAGGTCGACGAAGTCTTGTATTAAAAACATCGCGCATATGGTTAATTTGTTCAATTGTATATCCAGCACGCTGTTCGACACGCCCACGAGTTTCAAGATCAGGGTGAGGCAGGCGACCTGCTTTCTCGGCGTCACGTATGGCTTGTGAAGACACACCGACCAGGTCAGCAGCTTCTCCAATTCTCCAACGCCTTGTTATTTTTCTTGCTTCCGGACTATCGTCATTAAACTGAGCTACAGCGATTGCCCGTGTCATTTCATGTCCAGCAGTGATGCACTGGTCTAAGGTTTCCATCAGTCCCATCTTAAAGTCCTTTCTTAACTTTGCATTAATACATTAAATCTTGAAAAATATTGCAAAGCAATAAAGAAATTGCAAAGTGACTTGAAATTTGCAAAGTAGAGCACAAAAAATAATCATGTCGACGCTGTTAACTTATGAGTTTGAAATGAACAGGGATATTACTGACTGGAGTTGGTTGCACGTTGAAATGGTTTAAAGGGGGAAGATAGGTACGGTAGATGTATAAACTGTAGCAAGTGAAGCTCATTCAACCACAAGTGTGTGTCCTGTAATTTACAGAATTGAGTACATTGAAGCTTGGTTGAATGGACAGAAGTCCAAAATATCTTTTTTACAGCTCATAACAATGTCGTTGCGAGCTGCCGGCAAGGGTCTGAAACCCCAAATTTAGTCCGTTGTTTATCCACTTATCCTCTTCCCAGATCCAATTACTTAAGATCCAATGGAGATCCAACTAAGATCCCAAAGAGATCCCCGATCGCTGTAACCCGCGCCAGTTCTGGCCTCAAAGGGTGTTGCAATAAGCTATAGCAAGTTGTATATAAATTGTAGTCAGTAAAGGATAAGCTATAGAGCGGAAAAGCTACACTGTAGTTAGTAAAATATATAAGCTATAGTCAGTTTTTGTCTGTTACGATAAGCGAAACAGTGGATAACTTTACTGGTTAAATTCAGCCAGTTAAGTAGCCCCAATACACGAGCAACGATCTTTTCCTCAAATGATCCACAAACCCGGAGTCTGTTTTGGATAACGAAAATTTCGATCTGAAAAAGTTGTTTGAAGAAGTGGACAAGACATCTGGCGAAGTAGTCAACCTTACTCCAAATGCAAACAATACTGTCCAACCTGTAGCATTAATGAGACTTGGTGTTTTTGTCCCAACCCTTAAGTCACTGAAAAACAGTAAGAAAAACACTCTTTCTAAAACAGACGCTACAGAAGAACTAACTCGTTTATCACTTGCTAAAGCTGAAGGTTTCGATAAGGTTGAGATTACTGGCCCAAGACTTGATATGGATAATGATTTCAAAACTTGGGTAGGAATAATTCATTCCTTTGCTAAACATAAGGTTATCGGAGATAAGGTCCAACTGCCTTTCGTTGAATTTGCAAAGCTTTGCGGTATTCCTTCCAGTCAATCGTCAAAAAAACTACGTGAACGTATAAGCCCGTCTTTGAAGAGGATCGCTGGTACTGTTATTTCCTTTTCAAGGACTACGGATAAACATACCAAAGAGTACATTACACACCTTGTTCAGTCTGCTTACTACGATACAGAGAAGGATATAGTCCAGCTACAGGCTGATCCACGTTTGTTTGAACTATATGAATTTGATAAAAAGGTGCTCTTGCAGCTTAAGGCAATTAACGCACTCAAGCGGCGTGAATCAGCCCAGGCGTTGTACACCTTCATTGAAAGCTTGCCCCGGGATCCTGCTCCCATCTCACTTGCACGCCTGAGAGCTAGGCTTAGTCTAAAGTCCCCTGTATTCTCACAGAATCAAACTGTACGTCGCGCAATGGAACAACTTAAAGAAATTGGTTATCTGGACTACACGGAGCTTCAGCGAGGCCGTAGCGTCGTATTTAGCGTACATTACCGACGACCAAAGCTTAAAGCACCGAAAGATCCCAGTGAAGAAAATCCTCAGCCTCCTTCAACTCCAGCCTCTCCTGATCCTGAATTAGCTGAGAAGCTTAAGTTGTTGGAGAAACTGGGAATAACGATGGAAGACCTTGAAAAGCTGTTCAACAAAAAGTGACATAAGCTGTAACGAGTACTCGACTCTGCTTATGCTCAAACTAAGCATTACAGTGCCAATATCTGCTCACTACTGTTTATAAATAAGCTGTAGTGAGTAACTTACTCTCTATAGCTTATGCATAAGCTGTAATTTGATTCTAGCGATTAGAGGTAGATTTTGTTAGGTTCCCTGGTGGTCACTAACCGTGAAAGCCTTGATATATCTACGTTGGCGTTTACTAACTTTTGTTATGCAGGTTCGAAGGAGCATATCTCCTCTCTATAGCTTATATTTTGCATGACGGTAAATAGCATCTGCGTTTACTCACTATAGTTTATATAAGCTGTAGTAAGGAAAACGTAATTATATGCTAGTCTTTCAAATTCATTAAAATGCCGTACATATGGCGCGTGAATGTAGTTTCAGTACGCCCGGTCCAATTAGGGGGGTCAGTCTGCAATTTTCCCAGTTGACGCATGCCCTTATGTTGGACTGATTTTCGTGCACAGTAGTCATCATCCGTGTAGCCCATGGTCTCAATGACAACTGTGTGTAGCGACCCATCAGCTTTCAGTCCCGTCACCATAAAGTCCGGCAGCACAAAACCTTTCTCACCGTCTAGATCCACCTCAATATCAAACAGTGGTTTTTCCAGACTTAATACCGGTGAATCCGCTTTTCTGGCCATCCACCCTGCTACTGTAGCAAGCCCTTCGAGTGTGGAACGCTCCAGTCCACTGTCGACCGGTACCGGGCTCCCGCGTCGGAACAGGGCGTGGGCATAGCCTTCGCTGCAGATGACAGTGCCCTCCGGCCCCCGGCGAAAAGCCAGAATAACCCAATAGGGAGGGCGAGCGCCTTCCTGTGCCTCGCCGTTAATGCTGACACCCCGCTCAGGCAGAAATGTCCGCTCCCCCTCCGGCCAGCGAAACATTACCTGGTCGCGGGTTACCTGGTCAGACATAAAAATCTGAAAGAACATGCGGGTCTTTCCTGCAGGCCAGTGCGAATCAGGCCGCTCGAGCTGACGCATCAGTTTCTCTTTACCGGCGTCTCCCAGCCCTGGCTGAAAACGCACAATCTCTGACAGCCGACGTCCGCGTGCAAACTCCTGCTCAGCGGCAACATGACTCAGGGCTTCGATCGACGCTCTCACGCTACACGAGGGCAGGGGATGGAGGGAAGCGAGCCGGTTGAGACCGGCATCATCAATAAGAGAGAGCAGCAGACGGGCAATACGGGGTCGGCGTGTACGCCGGGTGCGATCGTCAGCCTGTACATCCGGCTGCCCTGGTGCTTTGATTTTGCTCCCGGATTCATCCGGGGGCAGGCAGTCCCGGTAACTGATGCGTTTACTGCCCGCCGTGGTGCGCGTACCGGTACCGTTGGTGCCGTCTTCCCCGCTGAACGGACGGTGCATCGGGCAGGACGGGGCATGTTCATGACTGAACCCCGCCAGAAAGAGTGTGCGGGTGTCCTTGATCATGTTTGCGCTGTTCATGGCCGGCACGTCGCCGGGTATGCAGTCACACTGCAGCCAGGCCTCTTTCCGGCGCATCTCCTGCAGTACCTCACTTGCGAGTGCCAGTTCTCCGGCACTCAGGGCACTGCGGGCACCGTAAAAGGCTTTTACTGCGGATTCTTCCTCGTTCTCCAGCCAGCGGAGGTGACCTCCCCGGGGATTTTTCTTGCGTACCAGTTTCATGACCATACGGACAGCCTCCCTGTCACTTACTGCGGGGATCGTCGTCGGGGGCAAGCTGCCGGAGCAGGGAGACCGCGTCGGTACCCGGAATGTGGAACTGGACCCGGTGACGTGCAGCCACATCGAGCGCAAACACCTTCGTATAGACCTCCGTCGAACTGATCGACTTATGGCCCATCAGGCTTTGCAGCACCTTCAGCGGAATGCCGGCATAGAGCATGTGCATTGCATAGCTGTGACGAAACGTGTGCGGCGTGACCGGTATAGAGAAGGTCACCCCGTCAGCCGCTGCGGCGTCCACGGCCTCACCCAGCCAGGTGCGGGCCGTGCGATCGGTGATGGGCCATATTCTTGCTTTTTCGGTTTTACCGGTGTGTTTATCCCGGCACTCCAGCGGAATTTTCAGCGTGGCCACCATCATCTCCAGCTGGCTGACGTAGTGGCTGTCGGACAGAGGCACCAGACGGTGAGCCACCGAGTTCGCCGGCGCCCGTCCGGCACTCCGGGCCGCCTTTTCAGTACGCTGCTTGAGAGTGGCCAGCTGCACAAACGGGTAGGGCGGCTTCAGCAAAAAATCTGCTCTTGTCAGCGCCAGCGCTTCGTTGATACGCGC